>JBDTLQ010000123.1:0-8236 GCA_039934715.1 Ignavibacteria bacterium
GATGTAGTAATCGTTTACGATTCAACTCTGGCAAACTGCAGAATATCAAGAGATTCAATATCAAATAATCTTGGAGTGATGGGCATCACATATGATCTTTATAACAGAAAAGGAAACACAGCTACCAATTCAATATCATACAGAGGATATAAGAAAGTAATTCTTCTGGGAGAAGCCACCTCAGTAATGTCAAACGTGATAAAGGATTCACTGAAGTCATACATAGCAGCCGGTACGTCATCAATAAAATCAAAGGTGATAATGATTTCAGAAGATATAGGCTATCATCTTGACAGGGCAGCTTCAACATATATTGATACTTCATTTGCAAGAGGGACATTAGGATTCCAGTTTGTACTGGACAGGCCGACCTCAGGAGCCAATCAGGGGCTTATCGGAGTGACAACAAATCCGAATATGGCAGACAGCACGACGGGTCCATGGCCTGATGTACTGAGAAGACCTGATGGCGTACCATCAACACAATCATTCAGGCTGTATCGTTTCAGGGCATATCCTGATTCGAGCAACGGGATTGGAAGGATCACCGCAACATACAATGTAGCGGTATTGGGAGTTGATATAGAATCATTAAAGCCGACAAGTGACAGTCCTCCGGGCTCACCGGTAAGAAGATTCTTAAAGGGAGCATTGGATTTTGTAGACGGATTCCTTGTATCGGTACAGCCGAATATAGTAAACGGGATACCGACGGTTTACTCACTGGCACAAAATTATCCAAATCCTTTTAATCCGACAACAAAGATAAGCTTCTCGATTCCAAAGAACGGAATGGTAAGTTTGAAAATATATGATGTACTTGGAAAGGAAGTAATGACACTTGTGAATGAACATAGGAGCATAGGAAATTATGATGTAACCTTTGACGGATCGAATCTCTCAAGCGGTGCATACTTCTACAGGCTTGAGGCAGGCGAGTTCACCGATATCAGGAGAATGGTTTTAATAAAATAAAAAATATTATAAATAATTTTTGTAAACTCTGAATAATGAGGTAGCTTTGTAAAACATCGCTTCCTTTTTGTTATTTAAAGTTGACTAAAAAGAAGTGATTCTTTTTATTAAATTGTATAAACAAATTATACGAATGAAGCATACAAAGATTCTAAAAAACGCACCTGAGACAGGCAAAGTGTACAGAGTTGAATATAAAGGTCAGGAAATTTATGATGCGAAGGTATTAAATTATGATGGCGGATGCTGGGCAAAAATAGAGATCGAAAATGTACTTCCCTCAGAAAATGAAAAATTATATAAACAGGGACAGGAATTTGATCTGAAGCTTGGATATTATTCTTTGTCAGAATTAATTTCCGAAGAGACTGATGTCAAAGAAGACAAATGATCCTTTCTGAGAAAGAATTGATTTTATCTGAATTACAAATAAAATTAATTAAAAGCGGATGGGGTGGAAAAGTTTTTGAAGATGTTGATGTAAAGAAAATAATTTATGATTCAGATGGTGTGGAAGTTGAAGGTTATCTTGCGCATCCAAAAGACACCGGCAAAAAGTACGGACTGATAATCTGGAATCGCGGTGGTCATAAGAGTGATGGAAGGATCGATGATTTTCTTGCAAGGGGAATATTCGGTGAGATTGCTTCCTGGGGTTATGTTGTACTTGCTTCACAATACAGGGATGAAGATGAGTTCGGGGGTAAGGATGTAAATGACGTTCTTAATCTGATTCCACTAGCGGAAAAGATGATGTTTTGTGATTCGGACAAGATCGGGATAGAAGGCTGGAGCCGCGGAGGGATGATGGCATATAAAGTATTGACTTCTACTACCAGGATCAAATGTGCAGTAATAATTTCAGGGTTGGCAGATCTCTTTAGAAGTGAGGAACAAAGAAGCGGGCTTGCTAAAATATACAGAAAATTATTCGGGGAAGAAGATGAAATTAGATACAAAGATAAGATGAGAGAACGCTCGGCAGTTTTTTTTGCGGATAAAATAAATAAAGAAACTCATATTCTTTTGATACACGGTACATCAGATGATAAGGTCTCATATCTCGATTCAGAAGACATGTATGATAAGTTAAAAGCAAACGGCATAGATTGTGAGATAAAATTAATAGAAGGCGGAGATCATTATTTAAGAAAGAAAAGAGAAGAAGTTCAAAAACTCAGAAAAGAATGGTTTGACAGATTTGTAAAGAATTGAATTTAATATTTTAAACAATTGTTCAAATATAGCATTTAAAAAAAAATAAATATCTGAAAGGAATAAATATTATGTATGATCCAATCATGGTACAGCCAATGAGAAACGAAGCAAAAGAAATAGGATTTAAAGAGCTCATTACTCCGGAAGAAGTAAAAGCTGAATTAAGTAAAAAAGGGACGACATTGGTATTCGTTAATTCTGTATGCGGTTGCGCTGCAGGCAAAGCGAGACCGGGACTATCACTTGCGATCGACTGGGCAAAGGAAAACAACGCATTGCCTGATAACATGGTCACGGTCTTTGCCGGAATGGAAAAAGAAGCGGTACAGGAGGCAAGGGAATATTTTAAAGGTTATGCACCATCATCACCGCAGGTCGCCCTGTTAAAGGACGGAGAATTAATACATATGATTCAGAGATTTGAGATTGAAAGCAATGATGCAAATACAGTAGCGAATAAAGTGGCAGGCGCGTTAAAGGAATTTTGCAGTAAAGAAACTGCAGCGAATTAAGGATTAGTATTCACCCCTATGTAATAAAGCATTTTAACCTATTTTTCTTTTGCTGTTGAATATTAATATTTGTAGCAGGGAAATGAAAAATCAAATTTGGAATTTAAATGAGATCGTATTTAGTTATAAGTTGCAATAATAAGGTATAGGGATCTTACAGATACAATTAATAAAGACTTGAAATATCTATTAATAGAATTTAAGTTAAACCGTTTTTCAATTTAGGAATGGATTCGATAATGATTCAGATCATAAATTTTTTGTATCTGAAAAATAAGAATAATTGCCCCAAAAATTATTTTTAAAATTTAAATCACACAAACATGGACAGCAATTTTTCAAGCAGAGTTCAGGATGTAATAAGGCTAAGCAGGGAAGAAGCAATCAGACTTGGACATGATTACATTGGAACTGAGCATCTCTTATTGGGAATAATAAGAGAGGGCGAAGGTATTGCAATAAAGATATTCAAAAATCTTGGTGTAGAAGCATTCAAGATCAAAAAAACTGTAGAGGATACTGTCAGACAATCAGGCGGAACATTAACTGTAGGCAACATTCCTCTTACAAAGCAAGCTGAAAAAGTTCTTAAGATCACATATTTAGAAGCAAAATTATTCAAGTCCGAAGTTATCGGCACAGAGCATCTGTTACTTTCAATTTTAAGAGAAGACGATAATCTCGCCGCGCAAATACTTCATCAATTCAATATAAATTATGAATCGGTCAAGACAGAATTGCTTAATATTTTAAGCGGCAAGCCGTCAAGCAATCAACCTACATCTAAAGCTTCATCGGAGAAAAAACAAGAGAGAAGTAAAACACCGGTACTTGATAATTTCGGAAGGGATCTTACTAAAATGGCGATCGAGAATAAGCTTGATCCTATAGTAGGAAGAGAAAAGGAAATAGAGAGAGTGGCTCAGGTACTGAGCAGACGTAAAAAGAATAATCCTGTTTTAATTGGTGAGCCCGGAGTTGGAAAGACAGCAATTGCAGAGGGTCTTGCTTTGAGGATAATAAATAAAAATGTATCACGGGTTTTACATAACAAGAGAGTTGTGACACTTGATCTTGCAGCGTTAGTGGCAGGGACAAAATACCGCGGCCAGTTTGAAGAAAGAATGAAAGCAGTGATGAATGAACTTGAAAAGGCGAAGGATGTTATTTTGTTCATTGATGAGCTTCACACAATTGTAGGTGCCGGAGGTGCAAGCGGATCTCTGGATGCTTCAAACATTTTCAAACCGGCATTATCACGCGGTGAATTACAATGCATTGGTGCAACAACTTTAAATGAGTACAGACAATATATTGAAAAAGACGGAGCGCTTGACAGAAGATTTCAGAAAATAATGGTTGAGCCAACCTCGCCTGAAGAAACGACACAGATACTAAAAAATATTAAGAATAAATACGAAGAGCATCACAATGTAAAATATTCTGATAAGGCTATCGAAGAGGCAGTAAGATTAAGCGACAGGTACATTACCGACAGGTTTTTACCTGATAAAGCGATCGACGTTATGGATGAAGCAGGATCACGAGTTCATTTGTCAAACATTATAGTTCCTAAGGAAATTGTTGAGCTCGAGGGAGAAATTGAAAAGATCAGACAGTTTAAGAATCAGGTTGTTAAGAATCAAAACTATGAAGAAGCTGCTAGACTAAGAGATACAGAAAAGAAAGCTTTATCGGATCTTGAACAATTGAAACTGGACTGGGACATCAGATCGCAGAGTATGGTCTATGAAGTTGAAGAACAAAGTGTTGCAGATGTTGTAGCAATGATGACAGGAATTCCCGTCAATCAGATTGCGGAAGCCGAATCGGAAAGACTTGTAAAGATGGAAGATTTTCTTAAGAACGTAGTTATAGGTCAGGAAGAAGCTGTAATTAATATTTCAAAGGCAATAAGAAGAGCAAGAGCAGGGCTGAAAGATCCAAACCGCCCGATCGGTTCATTTGTATTTTTAGGTCCGACGGGAGTTGGAAAGACAGAGCTTGCAAAGCAGCTGGCAAAATTCTTATTCAATTCGGAAGACGCTTTGATCCGGATTGATATGAGTGAGTATATGGAGAAGTTTAATGTTTCAAGATTAGTCGGAGCTCCTCCGGGATATGTAGGGTATGAAGAGGGCGGACAGTTAACGGAGAAGGTCAGAAGAAAACCATACTCGGTAGTTCTTCTTGACGAAATTGAAAAAGCACATCCGGATACTTTCAATATATTACTACAGGTATTGGATGACGGTGTATTAACTGACGGTCTGGGAAGAAAGGTTGACTTCAAGAATACGATCATAATAATGACATCCAACATAGGAACACGCGATATAAAACTTGATAAAGTTTTCGGATTTGGAGATGCGACAAATAAGAGCAGTTATGAAAAGATAAAAGGTATGATCGAAGAGTCAGTGAAAAAAGTATTTTCACCGGAGTTCCTGAACAGGATAGATGAAATGTTAGTGTTCAGACAGCTGGAGAAAGAAGACATTGTAAAGATAGTAGAGATAGGCATCAGGAAACTTCTCACCCGCATTCAATTGCATGGAGTAAAAGTTGAGGTTTCAAAACCGGCACTTGAGTTTCTTGCTGAGAAAGGATACGATCAGAATTACGGAGCGCGGCCTCTACGCAGAGCTATACAAAAATATCTGGAAGACCCGCTGAGTGAAGAAATTCTCAAAGGAAATTTTAAGGAGGTGGGAAAAGTAAAGGCTAAATATAAAAAGGGCAGCGACGAGCTGACGTTTACCGATGACAGAAAAGACAATGTTTCTGATAAGGAAGCTTCTGAGGAGGAATTGGAAACGTCGAAGGATAACAGGGAATAATTTTATATGCTAAATAAAGGTCCGTTTAATGCTAAGATCACTTCAGTTGGACATTATGTTCCGGATAGAGTTGTAGGAAATAATTTTTTTGAAGAGTATCTCGATACCACTGACGAATGGATAAGAACGAGGACCGGCATACAGGAAAGAAGATGGCTGGATAAAGATAAGCCGACTTCGTTCATGGCTATCAGAGCAATAGACATGTTATTGAAAAACAGGGGGATCAGCGCTGAAGAAATTGACCTTATCATTGTAGCAACTGTTACCCCTGATATGCTTTACCCTTCAACTGCTTGTATTATTCAAAAAGAAATCGGAGCAAAGAATGCATGGGGATTTGATCTCTTTGCAGCTTGCTCCGGTTTTATTTTTTCACTGGCCACAGCCGTACAATTCATACAAAGCGGCTCTCATAAAAAAGTGATCGTAGTTGGTGCGGATAAAATGACATCGATCACAAACATGGAAGACAGAAATACATGTCTCTTATTCGGTGATGCTGCAGGTGCGATCCTGTTGGAACCCACAGAAGATAAGAATGAAGGCATAGTGGATCTCATAATGAATATTGATGGTGAAGGTGGAAAATATTTATATCAGCTCGGCGGCGGAAGCCTCCATCCGGCTACACACGAGACCGTTGATAAAAAAATGCATTATGTTTATCAGGATGGCAAAACAGTATTTAAAGAAGCAGTAAAAGGCATGGCTGATATTTCATGTGAGATAATGGAAAAGAATAACTTGAAATCGGACGATGTTTCATATCTTGTTCCTCATCAGGCAAATCTCAGGATAATAACAGCGTGTGTTGAAAGAATGGGGATATCTATGGATAAGGTTATGGTAAATATACACAAGTATGGAAATACGACTTCCGCCACTATCCCAACCTGTTTATCGGAATACTGGCATAACGGGAAAGTCAAGAAGGGAGATAACCTGATATTATCAAGCTTCGGAGCGGGATACACATGGGGATCGATCCTTGTTAAGTGGGCATATTGAGGTATAACTCCCATCGACTTTAAAGATAAGTTTTTGACTTCACAGTTTTTACTTTGATCTAAAAGATTTACCTGTCAAAATCTACAGATAATTCCAATTAGAAATTAAAATTCCACCTCTTAATTTTCTCATTTAGTCCTATAATGATATCCTGACTGAACAAGAATATTGGAAGAATAGTGAAATAATTCCCTTCCCGTTGAAATTAAAAGAAAAAAAAATTCTCATTATCTTAATGAGATCCTGAATGTTTTGGATAAGCATCCTCCAGTAATGACAAGTTGTCCCGTTTTTGACCTTATATTCACTTTGATTTATCGAACACTTCTCGGATCCAGCAAGTGCGATCGGAAAACATTAAAATTTTAAAACCGAAAGGATTACTTATGAATAGATGTGCCAAACTTCCGGGGAGTATAAATTTTTTCTTAAGAGACTTGCTCCGGAATTACTTGCCCTGCATAACTTAGACACTATGAATATTTCTCTCTGGAAAAACTTTGCAAAAAAATTTGATCTGGATCTTTTGTACTGCGGATACTGCGGAGGATTTGAACCAAACTTTTTTTTGCAGGATTGAAACAAATCTACTCTGAATAAACTTCTGTATAAGTTTACTGTAAAACTCAATAAGAAACTACATAGCAATTATAAAGCACTCCGAAAGTTAAATTACTCTTTCACCAGCGGTTACGAGATAGGGATCTATCTCTGAAGATAGATATTCTCTAATCAGGAGACAAAAATTCTAAATCATAATCCTTTTCTTATTACATCTTGCATTCAGAAATGAAACTTAGGAATAACTAATTTAGAGTTTTGTTTTGTCGATTTTATAAATAATTTGATGCACCCTACCAAGCAAAGGATCTATATGGCTGTCAGAAAATCATCGTTGTTTCCAATATTGATGATCAATTTTATCGGAAGTCTGGGATTCAGTATAGTCCTGCCCTTTCTTGTATTTCTAGTAACTAAATTTGAAGGCAATGCATTAGTTTATGGAGTTTTGGGTGCAGTATATCCGGCTTTTCAATTGATCGGTGCACCGATCCTTGGAAAAATGTCCGATTCTTACGGGAGAAAAAAAATTTTACTTCTGAGTGAGGTTGGAACTTTGATTGGATGGATAATTTTTATCACAGCTTTTTTTGTTCCGCTTGAAGTAATACTCAAATCCGATTCGAATTTTCTTGGTCCTTTTATTATTACGTTACCAATTTTAATAATATTTGCAGCAAGAGCGATAGACGGGTTAACCGGGGGCAACATTTCAATTGCAAATGCCTATGTTGCTGATATTACGTCCGAGAAAGACAGGAACAAGAACTTCGGTAAACTTTCAGTTTCATCAAATCTCGGTTTCATTGCAGGACCTGCAATAGCAGGATTGTTAGGCAGCACTGAATACAAAGAATTGCTGCCTGTGATCGCGGCATCCGTAATTTCGCTCACTGCATGTTTGATCACCTATTTTTTCCTTCCTGAATCAAAAGTTCAATTGTATAAAGAGAGTTCTGACAATTCGGCACTCAGGAAAGTAATTGGATATGAAAGTAAGGAATGTTTTGATTTTAATGGTAAGAATAGGAGCGTTCAGAAAATTACGTTAAAAGAGATTTTAAAGCTGAACCATATCTCATATTTTTTGTTTCTAAATTTTTTAATTTTTCTTGGTTT
>JBDTLQ010000124.1:0-8194 GCA_039934715.1 Ignavibacteria bacterium
AGTTCAGATCACTTGCAAAAGAAGTACCAATAAAAAGTAACATAACTGTAATTGAATTTATTATTGTTTTCATTTTAGTTTTTTGTTTTATATTTTTTAAAAAAATTATAATAGAACAAGTTGCGGAAAGCGGTAAGTGCGCATTAAGTTAAGGTGCTTTTTTTACAGCGAACCTGCTATTATTGTTCTGAGCAAGTATAATGTCGGAGAGATCAACTCTCCTGTCGCCCGTGAGATCTGTAACTAAATTGCCCGTTTGAAAAATAGCCGCGTCATTGGAGACAGCCACGACATCCCCTAGATTAATAACTCCATTCTGATTCACATCACCGCTGAATGTACACCATGTACCAAGATTCAGTATCATATTGTTTCCAAATGCCTGAGATGCAGCAGTCGTGAAATCATACGCTACAACATCGGGAATATCGATCAGAAACAATTCACCACCGGTTTTGCTCCATGTTTCAATACTGTTCTTATGTTTGACAACTATATAATAATTACCCGACGGAAGATTATTAAAGAAGCATGTTCCTGAAAGGGAAATTGAATCGATAACAACCGATGCGGTATCGATCACACTATAGGGAGCTACAGTAGAGCGTAAAGATACAATTGATCTGTCTTTTATATTTGATCTTGTTGTATTAATACTTGCAGCGCAGCGGTACCCTTGTGGGATCACGGAAAGTTCAAGTGCTTTTGGAGAAAATGCTACGAACCCAATCCCCGATTTAATACCTAATAAACTGTCATTAAAATCTGCACGGATAGCATAGCCTTTGTATAAATTGTCTGAAGAATAGTAATGGGGTGGGGTCCAGTTCAGATTCCAGGAATTTGTCAAAGTATCAAAATTTCCGGTTCCGATGAAATGCATGTTAATGCTGTCCGTATTTGAAATAGCGAGCAAGCTGTCCATTCTTATCGCGTAAAAGTTGACGTTTAAAACGTTTCCTCTGCCGGTCAGAACTGCACCGGTCGAATCAAGTCTTTTGAAATCTACTGTTGCTGAAAGGAAAGGGTTGACAAATTTTACTGGAGGTCCCACAATGTACGGAGCCCAGGTTGTATTATTTCCCGTAATGTGGAGGCAGTTATTGATGCATTCAAGAAGCCCTCCTGGATCCTGAAAAAAATTATGAGCATTCCAGCATATCCTCGAGCAAATAGTCTCATCAACCCAGGGGGCTGCTGATGAATCATTAGTCTCTATTAGAATGTTCATAAAAGTTAAGACCACAATAATAAGGAGCAGATATTTATTGATCACAGTTTTATCTTTCTTCTCGTTCATTGTATTGATTGCTGAGCCTGAGAATTCAAAATTATCTTCTGAACTTTGCTTTGAGTTTTGGTTATTTATTTTTGTTTTCATGATTTTTTTTAGTTAGTGTTTTTTGAGAAATAATTTCTAAAGTTTTTTTTTGGTTTGATTGTTCTTTTCATTTTGTTCTTTCTTTAAAGTTTTGAATTAGTGTTGACCAAATTTTTTTTGCCTTTGTTTTCCCGCCGCCCCAATATTCACAGACCGGGGCGGCGTCAATGTAACTTGCATTCTCCCTGTTTTTGATTGATTGGCTCGTTCATATTTTAAAGTGTTATGTTTAATAAAATTAGTTATAAAATACGCAGCCCGGTTTGTTCTTTCATTTTTGCAGAAGCCGGACCGCGCGAAGGATCCGACATTAAATTTTTGCTTTTTCTTTTCCGGGATGTATAGAATTTCCCGAAGAGCTTATAAAAAAAAGATGAGTATCAATTATGAAATTCCCATCAATGATTCTGAATTGATGCATTGAAGTGTCCGGAGTTTCTTCTTTACTTTCAGCTATAATGTATTTACCCGAAACCTGTTTTGAATCTTTCAGCTTTTTCATTTTAGTTTTGTTAATGTTAATAAATAATGTTTATACAAACTTATGATTAACTACCCCTCTGCACAAAGAGACTTTTTTCAATTTTCCTCACTCAAATTAAGATAGATCACCGGGCTTTCTTTGATTCCGGCTTTTATTCAATTGATTTGTGAATTTGTTTTACTCATAAAAAAAGTTATTTTTTTCAATGAAGGACACGCGTCTGATAAAGCTAATGAAGACTTTTACAAAGGAAGAGTTAAGATCTTTTGAAAAATTCCTTCAGTCACCCTTCTTAAAACCCGCCAGGGATACAACCGAACTCTATAATTATATCATAAAATGTTATCCGGATTATGATGATCTGAAACTTGAAAAGGAAAAAATTTATAAAAAGCTTTTCGCGGGTGAGAGCTTTAACGAGAAAAAAATTCTTAATCTTATTTATGACCTTACCAAAGCAGCGGAAGATTTTCTTGCCTACAGCACCATCATGAAAGACGAGGTGGATTTCCTTCTTAATCTCAGCAAAGGATATCTTAATAAAAATCTTTCCGATGAATCACACAGGGTAAATAAAATGATCGAGAAAAAACTGAAGCCGGGATTTTCCCCGGACAAAGATTACATTTCAAAATTCAGACGGCTTACATTTCTGAAAAGTTCATACTACATCGAGAACATTGATTATGAAAATCTCCTGGTGGCAAAACGAAAGTATTTTGAAGCGCTCGCGGTTCAGTTCATAATTGATTACTCCGAAACTGTCAGCGCGAAGATACCCGCGATGGAGACTTACGGAAAGAACCTTGAAAGTGATTTCATTAATTCAGTCATAGAAAGTTTTGACCTGGATAAGCTGCTGAAGATGCTTGAGAAATCGGATTATGAAAATAAACATTTTATCATTCTTCATTATTATTTACTGAAAATGAATGATGATAAAAGTTATAAATTTTATTTTCAGCTGCGAGATACATTCTATGAATTGCTGAACTTACTGGACCGAGAGGAAAAATGTTTTATCTTTAGTCATCTTGTTAATTACTGTTCGCAAAACTATGGCAGTACAAAAGAAGATTTCAGAAGCGAGATCTTTGAAGTCTATAAGAAGATGCTGGAGAATGATTGCTATTCTCTTTCTGAAAATGAATACATGCAGGAGCTTACTTACAGGAACATTCTTCTGAGCGCTATCGCGTTAAAAGAATTTGATTGGGTCGGAAATTTCAGTGAAAAATATTCCACGGCTCTTCAGCCTGAATACAGGGATGACCTGAAGAATCTGTCTTACGCCTATATCCATTTTTCAAAAAAGGAATTTGAAAAAGCTCTCGAAAGAGTTTCAAAGATAAATCATGAATTCTTTCTCTTTAAATCTGATCTGAAAAACCTCATGCTGAAAATATATTATGAAATGGAATATTATGAACAGGCATTCTCGATGATCGATTCATATAAACATTTCCTCTCTTATACAAATGAGATCACGAAATCCTACAAAGTTCTTTTTTCGGATTTCCTGGGTTATTATATGATGCTATTAAAGATAAAGTGTGGTGAAAGCAAAGAGCTCCCTTCATTTATCAAAAAGCAGATACAGAAAAATTCCGAAGTGGTCAACAGGATCTGGCTGCTTGAAAAAGCTGAAGAACTCAGTAAAGTATTTTAATAAAACTTTACTTTTACCGATATGGTTTTATGGCGGAACAATTTTTGAAACAAAGCTGGTCGCGTTATTAAAACACATAAGAACATCGGCGAGATTAGCAACATGATCACCATTCAAATCAGTAACTATATATCCCACACTAAAACTAGCTGAAGCATTTGATATAGCAAGAAGGTCTGAAAGGTTAACATTCCCGTTTTGATCTACATCTCCCGCATACATACAGTACTTACCGGATACAAGTTTTAAATTACTTCCGTATGCTTGTGCAGCTGATGAGGTAAAATTATAAGTTAATATATCATTTGCAAAACTTTTACCTGTACTGCTCCACGTTTCGATAGTATTCCTGTGTTTCAGTTGTAAATAATAACTGACACCGTTCGCGACATTTGAGAAATAATATTTTGAAGATCCAACTGAATCAAAATAAACTTTTGCCGAGTCAACCAATGCGTAAGGTGAAACGGTGTTTCTCAGATAAACCATCATAGTGTCTCTTAGCCCCAGATATCCTTCGGGAAATGATGTAAGGTTTATCAAACCTTTTTTTACTATCGCTGAAAGGTCAAGCCGGAAATTTTTTGCCGAGTCACTGAAATCAAAAAAAGTATTGCCGGTATCGGGTGAAGAAAAGAAAAATGATTTTGACCTCACAGGATCTTCGGTCTGATAAGCAGCTTTAACACTGTTATTGGATGTCTGTCTGTACCCGGCATAAAATTTATTTCCTCCGGCTATATTTATAAGTGTGGGGATATTATGAATTACATTCACTGCCGACCCTGTACCCGGGGGAGATGTAAGCGCTGAAGATATATAGAGTATAGAACCGGGTTTCCCCATTCCGTTATCACCGTAGACTACAGCGTTGTAAGATTTATTGCCGCCTCCGACTGAATCAAAAAATGTCAGTACAACTGAACTCAGGATAACCGGAGATGTATCCCTGTTTCTGAATCCGGCAACGATGTTTCCTTTACGTCCGTTAAAACCGAATCCGCCGTTATCAGCCAGACACGGATCGGCGTAATTGTAAGTATCTGTTGTAATGTCCTGACAATATGCTGTAGAATCATACACTGTATCAATAAGAATTGATTCAGAGTACTTGTCCTCAAATGCTTCACCCGGAAGAGCATGCACAATTATGAGATCTTTCTTGACGGAAAAATATTTTTTTAATTTGTGGTAAATAAAAAAATCCGGAGTACTGACTTCAAGATGATAAGTTGTATCATAGTCACGTATCATCGTTTCTCTGTCGAATATCTCGATCAACACATTAATTGAATGTGTACCGGGCAAATTATTTGTGATTTGAATAATAAGTGTATCCGGCATCGCGATCCTTATAGGGATCTTTCCAATTGCATATTCTGCATTTATGTCCGCGACACCCGCGAGCCTGGTGGAAATTTTTATTCCCGAAGAATTTTCTTGAGAGACATCTTCTTTGACCGAATATGAATTGTCCAGTAACTTAATGTCAGACTTTTGTGTAAAACCTGAGGTGTAAGCAAGATAAATGAGAGAGATAAAAATAATCAGTGGTAAAAGGTTCTTCATGTTTTGTTTCCCTTTAAAGTTAGGCAGAAAATTAATTCAATACTTTTTTAATTACAAGCATAATCTTAAATGTTAAATCTTAAATGTTAAATGTTAAATGTTTAAAAGTTAGAGTTGAAATCTTAAATCGTTTTTGTACGGATGCATCGTAAATGGTAAGCAAATATTCAACTCAAATTGACGATTGACCATTGACGATTGACGATTGACCATTGACCATTGACCATTGACCATTGACCATTGACCATTGACCATTGACTATTGACTATTGACTATTGACTATTGACTATTGACCATTGACTATTGACCATTGACTATTGACCATTGACTATTGACCATTGACCATTGACTATTGACCATTGACTATTGACCATTTACCCGTTTTACAAAATTGTAAATAGATTTAGTTGAATATAAAATTTATCTTGAATAAAAAAATAAAAAATCTCTTGATGAAAAAGTTTACATCTTATCTGATACTTTCCCTTGCGACAATATTAATATTCGGCTGCGGTAAAAAAGAAGAAAGCAAAATGACTCAGCTTAAAGGAGGCATCAAAGGCGGAGGCAGTTATACGATCAATGAACTTGAAAATGCCCGGAGTCTTGACCCCGTCGGCATCAATGACAACGTTTCACATCATGTCTCACATCAGATATATGATCTTCTTATTGACCTGGATTCAACTTTGAAACTTACTCCTCAGCTTGCTACCCGCTGGGAAATTTCCGAAGACGGTTTGCTTTATACTTTTCATCTGCGCAAAGGTGTGATGTTTCAGGACAACGCATGCTTCCCGAATGGCAAAGGACGAGAGTTTAGCGCACAGGATGTAAAATATTCATTTGACAGAATTTGCAATCCTGCTACGGGTACACTTGGGTTTGATTATTATAAGAATTATGTTGTCGGAGCGGATGAATTTTTTCAGGAAGCTTCTAACGCGAGAAGAGAGTCAAGAGATCCGAAGCTCACAGGAGTGTCAGGTTACATTGCCAAAGATGATTCAACTTTCCAGATACAGCTCAAGAAATCTTTTGGACCTTTCATTTATTACATGACACTTGGCTTCGCTTACATTGTTCCTAAAGAAGCTGTTGAGAAATTCGGAAAGAATTATTTTCAGAATCCTGTCGGAACAGGGCCATTCATATTTGTTGACTGGAAACCTGACTTTGAACTGAACATGAAAAGAAATCCGAATTACTGGGGCGTAGATCCTGCGGGAAATCAATTGCCGTATTTAGAAACAGTCAAATTTAAGTTCATAAAAGATCTTTCACAGCAGACTCTTGAATTCCAGAACGGGACACTAGATGAAAGTTACAGGATACCAAATGAATCTTTTAAAGAAATTGTTACACCACAAAAAACCCTTACCCCTCAGTTTGAAAAATTTGTTCTGCAGAGAGTTCCTGCTCTTGCTGATCAGTTCTATGGATTTCTTACAACGGGTAAAGTTTTCAATAACGAAAAAGTACGGCAAGCATTTAATTATGCGATAGATAAAGACAAGATAATGAAGTTTGTTCTTAACGGTCAGGCTGACACAACCGGTATATATGGAGTAGTGCCTCCGGCGATGCCCGGATATGATGTAAAGAGAATCAAAGGGTATTCATTTGATTTGGCGAAAGCAAAACTGCTGATGGAAGAGGCGGGATATCCCAACGGTAAAGGTTTTCCTGAAGCTTTGCTCCAGATCAATTCAGGAGGAGACAGAAATACTCAGATCGCGGAGTCTATTCAAAATATGCTTAAGGAGATTGGTATTAATATGAAGCTCAACATAATCCAGTTCGCTCAGCATCTCGATAATATAGATGCGGGACGGGCGGATTTTTTCAGGCTGGGATGGATCGCGGATTATCCTGATCCTGAAAATTTTCTGAATCTGTTCTATGGAAAGAATGTACCTAAGGATCCGAAAGCAATAAGTCCAATTAATAGTACAAGATTTCAGGATGCGGAATATGATAAGATATTTGAAAAGGCAATATCTACGATAGATCAGACTGCAAGATATGAACTATATTACCAGGCTGAACAGATCGCTATTTCTAAAGCGCCGCTTATGATAATATTTTATGATGAAGATTACAGGATGATACAGCCATACGTAAAAGGATATCCGGCCAATGCAATGAATAGAGTTGATTTTAGGCATTTATGGCTTGATAAATAGGATAAAAGTTTATAGTTTTACTAAATTTTTTTACGATCAATAGATTTACAGTTCTTTAACAGAGAATTATTTATTAATTTAAAAGGAGAATTAGTTAATGGTTAAACTAAAACTTACCCATTTATTCCCACTGGCAATAATGATATTTATGGCTATGGTAATGATTGGATGTTCTAGCACCACAGATATTTCCCGCGATGAAGGCGACAAAGATGTTAATGGATACAAGAACTCAAAAGAAGTAGTATCCACCAGCACCTTAGAAAGAAAGACCTCAATCAACAAGGATAATCTCGAAGCAATTTCCAGCAGTTTAGCAGGATTCATTTCATCATCTGAATTTTCAAAAAATTTAGAAGTTGATGAAGTTATGTTCAAGATCATTGAATATATCAATACACCTTATTTATGGGGTGGGACTTCAAAGAGAGGAATTGACTGTTCAGCATTTGTTCAGACAGTATATTATCAGGCATTGGGAGTTGAATTGCCAAGAACGTCACTTGAACAATCCGGGGTTGGCGAATTAATTGAGAAGCCGGATCTTAAATTTGGTGATCTGGTATTTTTCGATACAATGAGAAAAGGAAGAGTGACGCATGTCGGAATGTACCTGGGTAACGGTTATTTCGCACAGTCAGGTTCAAAGACAGGTGTCGCGGTTGCCTCGTTGAATGATGAGTTCTATACCCGAACATATTTAAAGGCAAGAAGAATTATTAGCAATTAAAATCTGATGTAAATATATTTTATAATCTCGATATCCGCATAATTGGGTATCGGGATTTTTTTTTGAATTTGGGATGGCAAATTTGGAATTGCGAATTTGGAATTGTGAATTTGGAATTGCGAATTTGGAATTGTGAATTTGGAATTGTGAATTTGGAATTGTGAATTTGGAATTG
>JBDTLQ010000125.1:0-8185 GCA_039934715.1 Ignavibacteria bacterium
GACAGCCGATGATATAAAGGTATTTACACACGAAGCCGGGCATGCATTCCAGGGGTATGAGAGCAGGGATTTTGAGATGATGGAGTATGGTCATCCGACAATGGAATCGGCGGAGATACATTCAATGAGCATGGAATTTATTACCTGGCCATGGATGGAGCTTTTTTTTCAAGAGGACACGGAGAAATTTTTATTCTCCCATTTAAGCAGAGCTTTGAACTTTGTTCCTTACGGAGTTACAGTGGATGAATTCCAGCACCGCATTTATGAAAATCCCGATGCTACTCCCGAGGAAAGGAAAAGTATGTGGAGAGAGATCGAAAAAAAATATCTTCCATCGATCAACTATGCCGGAAATTATTTTCTTGAAAAGGGAGGCTTCTGGTTTCATCAGGCGCATATATTTAAAAAACCTTTCTACTATATAGATTATTGTCTCGCTGAGATCTGTGCGATCCAGTTCTGGAGAAAATGCAATCATGACCGCGACATCGCATGGAAGGATTATCTCAATCTCTGCAAAGCCGGCGGCAGCAAATCATTTCTTGAACTGCTGGAAATTGCCAAGATAGAAACTCCTTTTGATAAACGTGTTGTAGAATCAATTGTAAAATATGCACATGAATGGATAGTGAGCACTAATAAGGGGTTTGAGTATGATCAGATGCCTTGAAACGCGTGAATGGTGAAACGTGAAACGTGAATCGTTAAACGTGAATCGTTAAATGTCAAATGTCAAACGTCAAATGTCAAACGTTAAACGTTAAATGTTAATCATCAAATGTCCATAGATCTAAAATCTAAGCTCTAAAATTTAAGCTCTAAAATTTAAGAAAATTCGAAATCCAAAATTCCAAATCAAACAAATCTAAAATCATAAATCTAAAATCTAAAATTATTTAAGAAGCACCATCTTCCTCACCTCTACAAATTCTCCCGCTGACATTCTGCAAAAGTACATTCCACCGGTAAAACCCGATCCGTCAAAATTTATTTCATAGCTTCCCGCCTGCAAATCTGAATTTACCAGTACTCCGGCTTCTTTTCCAAGCACATCATAAATTTTAATTGACACAAACTCATCTTTCGGAATAGTGAATTCAAATTTTGTTGATGGATTGAAAGGATTCGGATAATTTTGTGAAAGACCATAAGCATCAGGGATTTCAGATGAAGAATTCTGTATGCCGGTTGACTGTGAATATTTCAAAGTTAGAAAATCCTCGGCAGTTGTAGCAGTATAAGTTCTTCCGGTTACATAAACATTTCCGGAATTATCGATCGCAAGGTCAAGCCCTGTGTCGGGAAAATTGTCAGGTCCGGTATAATTTATTTTCCATACCCGCACGCCTGATGGATTATATTTAACGGTTGTCACATCTTCCCATGACATAATCCGGCTCAATCCCGTTATGTAAATATTACCCGCGTCGTCTAGAATCATTTTAGTTGGTCTGTCGGTTCCGCTTGTTCCTTCATACTTAAGCCACTGCTGCTCCCCGGCAGAATTGTATTTTATGATCATGATATCATCCGGTCTTGTCGCGTTATAGCTCGGGCCGGTTACATAGATATTATTTTCATCAAAAACCTTAACCGAAATCGCTTCATCATAACCGTCATGAAATCTTTTTAACCATTGCTTTACTCCGGAAGAATTATATTTAATAGTGACAAAATCCCGGCCTGTTACGGCTGAATCACTATATCCTGTTACAAAGACATTTCCTGAGTTATCAACATCAACATCAGTCCCCGACGAAGAGTTGAGATCCGGTCCGTCATAGATAGCGTCCCATTGCTGTACACCGCTTGAATTATATTTCACTGTTGCGATATTGTAAGTAGGTCCTGCATACACTGCACCGGTTACATAAACATTCCCTGCATCATCAATGACAAGACCGTTGGCAACATCCGGACCATTGCCGGAGCCATTATATTTTTTTGACCATAGCTCGGCGCCTGTTGAATTATATTTGATAACAAGATAATCCGAGACAGATGCATCACCCCATTTTCCGGCGACATAAATATTGTTGGATGCATCCGACACAATATTATAACCTGCCCCGTAAAAATAATCCCTTACCCACAGGGAATCTCCGGCAGGATTATATTTTATGGTCACACATGAACCGTCAACATTTGCAGTACCGGTGACATAAATATTTCCTGCATTGTCGGTAACAATGTCTCTCCCATAATCAAGGTTGTTTGAGGTCCCGTTATAGATTCGCAGCCATTCCCTAGCTCCGGATGAATTATATTTTATTGTCGCGTAGTCTGTTCTCTGAGAGCCGTTAACGATACTTCCGGTTACATATGAATTTCCGGAATTGTCAACCGCTATTCCGTATGAGATATCGCTTGAAATTCCCGAGTGATTATATGCTTTCACCCATTGTTCAGTCACTTGCGCGTCTGCATTCAAACAGATAATTGAAATAATAATTGTGAAAATAATTAAGTTTATACTTTTCATATTCAAAGAGTTAATTTCTAAAAAATTTCTTTACAAATATTGCAATAAAAACCGGACAATGCAAAGAAAGTTTTTGTTGATTTTCACTTCGGAAGGGGAGCAGTGTAATCAATTTATCTGATAAAACAGATCAAACCTTTTGTTAAATTAATTTTTTAAAGTAAATGCATCAGGGATTTTCATACTCCATCCTTATTTTTAATTGTAGCCCAAGGCTTAAGCCTGCGTGAACTTTCAAAAACGCAACCTAAAGGTCGCGGCTACATGAAAATTGTGACTTTTCAGACAGCCCTCAGGGAGGGGTGAATATATTTTTCTCTTTTTACCAAAAAATTAAAACTTTATTCTCCTTCTTATTATTAATAATTTATAAAAATAAATTAATTGACCAATCTTTTAGAATTTACAAAAAAAGGTATCCGTTGTCCGCAGGCAGATGTTTACATAGATCCCTGGCGTCCTGTTGATAAAGCAGTGATAACACACGCACATTCGGATCATGCCCGTTACGGAAGTAAAAAATATCTCGCGCATAGGCTTTCAGTGCCAATAATGAAATACCGCCTTGGAGTTGATATTGTCGCCGAAGGAATTGATTACAATAAAACAGTAAACATAAACGGCGTGAACATTTCTCTTCATCCGGCCGGACATATTCCCGGTTCTGCACAGGTCAGACTGGAATATAAAGGTGAAGTCGCTGTCGTATCGGGTGATTATAAACTTGAGAATGACGGACTGACTGAAGCGTTCGTTCCGGTGAAATGTAATACATTTGTTACTGAATCAACATTCGGCTTGCCCATCTATAAATGGAAAAAACAGAAAGATATCTTTGCAGAAATTAACAACTGGTGGAGGAGCAATAAAGATAAAGGCAAGGTGTCAGTTCTTTGCGGTTATTCATTGGGGAAAGCTCAGAGAATATTATTCAACATAGACAGATCGATCGGAAAGATCTTCGGGCATGGTGCTATTACTGCGGTGAATGAGATCATGATCAATGAAGGACTTGATCTTCCTCAGCTTGAAAAGGTTACCGCGGTTTTTACAAAAAAAGATTATGAAGGATCAATGATCATCGCCCCGCCGTCCGCCGCCGGAAGTCCATGGCTGAAAAAATTCGATCCGTATTCTATCGGTAATGCTTCAGGCTGGATGAATGTAAGAGGAGCGAAAAGATGGCAGTCACTTGACGCGGGATTTGCATTGTCTGATCACGCCGACTGGAATGATCTTAATATTGCTGTCAAAGAAACAGGAGCTCAGGAAATTTTCGTGACACATGGCTTTACTTCAGTGTTTGTAAAATGGCTTTGTGAAAATGGATACGACGCGAAAGAACTCGAAACTAAATTTGTGGGAGAAAATGCTGAAGAGGAAATTGTTAATAATGAATGATGATTAATTACGAATTACAAATTCAAATTACAAATTACAAATTACGAATATAGTCCTCATGCAGTTACAAATCAACTATTTAACTATTTAACCATTTAACAAATCAACTAATAACTATTGAGATTATTTTCGGAATTTATCGAATCATTAGACAGGACAAATAAGACCAATGATAAGATTGAGATCATTAAGGATTATTTTTCGAGAGTCACTGAGAAGGATAAATTGTGGACACTCTATTTATTATCGGGCGGTAAGATCAAAAAGAAATTCAATACTTCACAGTTAAGAGACTGGGCTGTGGAATTTTCCCAACTGCCGAGATGGCTTTTTGATGAATCATATAATTCCGTCGGAGATCTGGCCGAAACTATCGCGCTGATATTGCCTGAACCAAAAAATGTCTCGGATAAAAGCATGAGTGAATGGATCGAATATATTGAAGACATCAATAACACAAATGACGAAAAGAGAAAGAAAAAAATAATCGAAGCCTGGGACAGTCTTACTCAGAATGAACGGTTTGTTTTTAACAAACTCATCACCGGCGGATTCAGGATCGGTGTATCGCAGAAGACACTTATCAACGCTCTTGCACAATCTGAAGATCTCGAAGCGAACATTATCGCTCACAGGCTGATGGGGCACTGGCATCCTTCCAGCACTTCATTTGCCGAACTTCTCAGCGGTGAAAATATTAATGATGAAATTTCAAAACCTTATCCTTTCTATCTCGCGTATTCAATTGAAGATAAACCTGAAAGTCTCGGGGATCCGTCTGAGTGGCAGGCTGAATGGAAATGGGACGGCATCAGAGGACAGCTTATTCACAGACAGGGAGAGCTTTTCATCTGGTCAAGAGGTGAAGAGCTTGTCACTGATAAATTTCCCGAGCTTGAATATGTCAGATCAGTTTTGCCAGACGGAATTGTTCTGGATGGTGAGATAATGTGTTATGGAAACAATTGTCCTCTTCCTTTTAATCTTCTTCAGACGCGCATCGGAAGAAAAAATATTAATCAAAAAATATTAACCGAAGCTCCGGTTGTTTTTATGATCTATGATATTCTGGAGGACAAGGGAATTGATATCCGTTCCGAATCACTTGTGCAAAGGCGTGAAAGAATTATGAATTACAGAAAGCAGATTGAAAGTTGTATGAATCTGAAAATTTCTCCGGTGATAGAATTCAAAGATTGGGAAGAACTAAGAAAGGTCAGAGAAAAAGCAAGGGAGCTTTTTACCGAAGGTATTATGCTTAAAAGAAAAAGTTCTGCCTACCAGGTAGGTAGAAAAAAGGGTGACTGGTGGAAATGGAAGATCGATCCTCATACGATCGACGCGGTAATGATCTACGCGCAGAAAGGTCACGGCAGGCGTGCCGATCTTTTTACGGATTATACTTTTGCAGTATGGGATAATGATAAGCTTGTGACTTTTACAAAAGCATATTCGGGTTTGACGGACAAGGAAATTATGGAAGTTGATTCCTTTGTGAAAAGAAATACTGTTGAGAAATTCGGACCTGTAAGAACGGTAAAGCCCGAACTTGTTTTTGAGATCGCGTTTGAAGGAATAGCTGCTTCGGGAAGACATAAGTCAGGAGTGGCTCTCCGGTTTCCAAGAATTTCAAGATGGAGGAAGGATAAAAAAATTCAGGAAGCTGATACTCTTGATAATCTGAAGAAGCTGCTGTGATAAGTTCTTAAGTCATGAAATTAATTCAAGCCGGTTTGCGCGTTCGGTAAGCAGTGTTTTAAATTTGTGAAGATTGTCAGAAGTGAGAAATCCTTTATCCAGAAAATTAATTCCGCTCTCAAAATTCATGGAAAATTTTTTGAAAATATTTTCAAATACCTTTTTTTCAATTTCAATAGTATTTGCAAACTCATAAAAATCTTTTCTGTTTAAATTTGATTTTTTTCCATTTAAAGTTAAAGCACTTTCTTCATTATCTTCCGGAATAATTAATTTAGTTGATAGCAAATCATAAGAAGGAGTTAATTTTATGCCGGTTTTCAAATCAGTAAACATACTGAAATTTTTCAGATGCATGTCAGCATTGCCGGTTAAAAAACTGAACAAACAAACTTCGAAAAATTCTATTCTATCAAGACCCGGTCTATCGGAATATTTTAAAATTATTTTACCGGTCTTTTCAAGAGAACCTCTGTATTTATGTTCTGTTAATTCTCCGGATAGCTGGCATAAATCTTCGACCGAAATTTTTTTGGAGTTTTCACGGTCAAATCTTTTTGTAATATATGCAAGTTCTCCTGATCTTAATCTAACCAAACTATGAAGTGCGGTTTCTATTCCGAAAAATTTTGCAAGATGCATTGTCATATCCTCTATTTCCGGAAGTTGAAAGTAATTATTGCTTGGAGGCTTCAATATATAATTTCCCCATAGACCGACAATCGTAAATCCTTTCGATGTATTGCCGTTTACTGTCAATGATAATTTTTGTTGTACACCCGGAACAGCTATACTTTTGTTGATGGATTCACTTGCAAGCTCGTAGATATCTTTTAATTCAATATCAATTTCAGGAGGAACTGTTGTTTCGAATATTTTTTTTGAACAAGCAGAATGAAATTCAAATTTATTTTGGCTTTCAATTTCTTTATAACAGTAAAGGCATTTCATTTTTCTTCCTCCTTTACAATGCTTACAGAACCAATAGTTTCTTTACAAACAGAAAGAAGTAATCCCATTCTATCTTTTGAATTAACCTTCCAGTTCTTTTCGGCTATATTAAGAAGCCATCCTTCAGGTATCAGCCCGTCAAAAAAAGGAAACATCGTTTTGCTGTTATATGCTTTAACTCTTATTGGCATAGTTAAGCTTACCGGTTCGCCTTGAGATAATATATATTCATCATCATAAGTAAATTTAAATCCTTCTTCATCTTCCTCAATCAAACCTGCAAAATTATTATGCTGAAAGACTTTTCCTTTTCTCATGAAATTTTTTCATCTCCTTTTATTTTTACAGGAGACAGGACATAACCAAATAAAAACAATATCTGATTGACCTTATCTAATCTCATGGTTTTTTTGCCTGCTTCCAGCTCTTTAATAAACCTTAATCCAACTCCACCTTTTTTTGATAATTCATGCTGAGTAAGTTTGTTTAACTTTCTCTGGGCTTTTACAAATTCAGCTATTGTTTTCATTTGATACCTTGCGGGTACTATTTATTTAAATTCTAATCGTTAAGACCCTATCGGGTACTAAAAAGAGATGCAACATTAAGATAGCACCCGTTAGGGACTAAAATAGTAGATTGAAACTGCAAATTCAATTAATAATCTTAAAAGAAAACTATACTTGAACATTAGCGTCCAAAAAAATTTAGAGAGCCACAAAATTTCAATCGTAGCTAATTGAAATGAAAAAAATTAATTTTAACTGAGCAAAGTTGAACCGGAAATTTTATATTTTATAATTTTTGAAAACCTCTTATAAAGATTCTTTAGACCATATACTCAACTGGTTCGATTCAAAGAACTGGACACCATTTGAATTTCAAAAAGAAGTCTGGGAATATTTTTCAAAAGGATACAGCGGATTATTGAATGCTCCGACGGGAAGCGGGAAGACGTATGCATTATGGTTTGCGGTATTGATCGATTATATTTTAAAACATCCTGATGATTATAGGAAGAAAAAAGAAAAAGGTTTGCAGTTACTCTGGATCACTCCTTTAAAAGCATTATCAAAAGACATTGAGAAGGCGATACAACAGGCATGTGATGAACTGGAGATCCCCTGGAAGGTAAGCACAAGAACCGGCGACACATCCTCTTCAATGAAAGCCAGGCAAAAGAAAAACCAGTTTGAAGTTCTGATCACTACTCCGGAAAGTCTTCATCTTATGCTTGCTCAGAAAGATAACTCTGATCTTTTCAAAAATCTGAAAGCGATCGTAATTGATGAGTGGCATGAGCTTCTCGGTTCGAAGAGGGGAGTACAGGTCGAACTTGCTTTGTCCCGTTTGAAAAGTATTACAAAAAATCTGAGGATCTGGGGGATCTCTGCGACGATAGGAAATCTGAATGAAGCGATGGAAGTGCTGCTCGGAAAAGGTAAAATAAAAAAGAAGATCATAAGAGCGAACATCAATAAGAAGATCGAGGTTGAATCAATACTTCCTGATGAAGTTGAGAAATTTCCATGGGCGGGATATCTTGGGATAAAACTGCTCGATAAGATCATACCGATCCTTAGAAAGAGCGGTTCAACTCTTATCTTTACAAATACACGTTCACAGACAGAGATATGGTTTCAGAAAATT
>JBDTLQ010000126.1:0-8180 GCA_039934715.1 Ignavibacteria bacterium
GTTCGGGTATAATGTCCAGCTTATCGACATCAAACAGGAATATGCGGATAAAACAATCGAAACAATTTCGAAAAATCTTGACAGGCAGGTTAAAAAAGGTTCATTAACCGAAGATCAGAAGAAGGCTGCTTTATCAAACATAAAAACATCAACAAAAATATCTGAGGCGAAAGATTCCGACCTTGTGATCGAAGCAGCTACGGAAAACATTAACATTAAAAAAAGTATTTTCGAAGAACTTGATAAGAGCTGCAAGCCTGAGGCTATTCTTGCAAGCAACACTTCTTCAATTTCTATCACAGAGATAGCAGCATTTACAAAAAGAGCTGATAAGGTTATCGGAATGCATTTCATGAACCCGGTTCCGGTGATGAAGCTTGTCGAGATCATAAGAGGGCTCGCGACTTCTCAGGAGACATATGACATAATAAAAAACCTTTCCGAAAAGATAGAAAAGGTACCGGTGGAAGTTCAGGATTACCCGGGATTTATTTCAAACAGGATCCTTCTGCCGATGCTTAACGAGGCAATGTTTTGTGTGATGGAAGGAGTCGCTGCACCTGAATCCATTGATACAGTTATGAAACTCGGGATGAATCATCCGATGGGACCCTTGGCTCTGGCGGATTTTATCGGACTTGACGTGTGTCTTTCAATCATGGAAGTTCTGCATGACGGACTTGGTGATCCTAAATACCGTGCATGTCCCCTGCTGAGAAAAATGGTAGCAGCCGGCTATCTCGGAAGAAAAAGCGGGAAAGGCTTTTACGATTATTCTAAAAATTAATTAATCTAAAAAACATAAAATGAATTTTGACCTGACAGAAGAACAGATTGCAATACGTGACGCGGCTAAAGATTTTGCTGAATCAGAGATAGCATCTTCCAGTGTTCAGAGAGACATTGACGGTGTATTCCCGTTTGAAATTATCAGTAAGCTCGGTGAACTTGGTTTTATGGGAATGATGGTTGCACCCGAATGGGGCGGTTCCGGTATGGACGCGATATCTTATGTACTCGCGATCGAAGAAATATCCAAAGTGGACGCGTCGGTGGGAGTGATAATGTCCGTCAACAATTCACTGGTTTGTTACGGTCTTGAAAAATGGGGATCAGATGTGATCAAAGAAAAATATCTCAAACCTCTTGCTTCAGGAAAAAAACTTGGCGCATTCTGTCTGTCCGAACCGGAAGCCGGAAGCGATGCTACACAGCAAAGAACCGAAGCAGTGCTTGAAGGTGATCATTATGTGATCAATGGTATGAAGAACTGGATAACCAACGGGGTGAATGCGGATGTATATTTTCTACAGGCAATGACTGACCGTTCCAAAGGTCATAAAGGAATTTCAACTTTTATAATTGATAAAGATACACCGGGACTTGAAGTCGGGAAGAAAGAGGACAAGCTCGGCATCAGAAGTTCGGACACATGCTCACTTGGACTGACTGATGTCAAGGTTCCTAAAGAAAATCTTCTTGGTGAAGAAGGAATAGGATTTAAGATTGCTATGAGCACTCTTAACGGAGGAAGGATCGGTGTCGCGGCGCAGGCTTTAGGGATCGCGCAGGCTTGTCTTGAAGCTTCAGTTAAATATTCAAAACAGAGAAAGGCGTTTGATTCAACCATTTCAAATCTGCAGGCGATACAATTCAAGATAGCTGAAATGGCAACTAACATAGAAGCCGCAAGATTACTCATATATAAAGCTGCTCAGAATAAAAACGAAGGCAAGAGTTATATAAAAGAAGCTTCGATGGGAAAACTTCTGGCAAGCCATGCAGCAGTCGGCAGCGCCCTTGAAGCTATTCAGATCCACGGCGGATACGGTTACGTAAGGGAATATCTTGTGGAGAGATATCTGCGTGACGCGAAGATCACGCAGATATATGAGGGTACAAGTGAAATTCAGAAAATTGTTATTGCCCGGGAACTTATAAAAAATTAAGTGTCAGAAACTGAAAATAATATTTGCAGACAGGTTCACGCTGTTGAAATTTGAAGCTACGTCCGTGATCAATGGTTTGTTATTTAAATGCTTAAGAGGAACTATCCTGTAGCTTAATTCAAACCCGTAGCCAATCTTTGAAAAATTTCCTATACCCAGTAAAATTTCATAATTACTTGTCCATGATGATTCATCGTAATGTCTTGTACCAATGTAATTGAACCTTGTGTCATCAGTGTATATCTGGCTGGTGACCTCTTCCTCAATATACATCGCGCCTCCTCCAATACCGAAATACATCTTGCTGAATGTCTCCGATTTACCGCTGGCAAAAGGATAAAATTTTAATTTTAGATTGATCGGGACAGCGAACAATCGTGTATCAACGGGCACATAAAATCTTGTACCTAAGTTATCCGTGAAACTGAACCCGTCACTGTTTAATGCATTAGTAAACAAATACGCCGGCGACAGTTCGATACCGTATTTTCCATTTATTGTTACGCCGAAATATCCGTCTATCTCTTTTAAAAAGTCTCCGTTTGAAAGCTGGAAAAAAGGATACGCATCACGTGCATCGGGGTTTGTAAGAAAAACAAATTTATAACCGACACCCGTATAAAATTCAGATGATACGGATCTTCGCTTTACCTGAGCCGATGAATGATCGCAGATGAGGATCATTACAAGTAAACAAAATATTTTTTTCATAAACAATTAAAATTATAAAATGTATCTGCTGAGATCTCTGTTCTTGACAATTGAATCTAATTTTTCATTGACATAATTCCTGTCAATTTCGAGCTTGTTCATTTTAACTTTATCAGGAACATCAAAAAGTATTTCTTCAAGCACAGTTGTCATTATAGTGTGAAGTCTTCTTGCACCGATATTCTCAACCTGCTCATTCACTTCCGCCGCGATCCTGGCAATCTCCTTTATCGCCTCTTCAGAAAAATTAAGATCAATGTTCTCAGATTTAAGAAGAGCCTTGTACTGTTTTAACAAAGCATTCTCAGGCTGCGTAAGTATCTGATAAAATTCATCTTCACCAAGACTGTTCAATTCCACTCTGATCGGAAATCTTCCCTGCAGCTCGGGAATCAGGTCACTAGGCTTTGAGGTATGGAAAGCGCCCGAAGCAATAAAAAGTATATGATCCGTTTTTATCGGACCGTATTTAGTAATGACAGTTGAACCCTCTACTATCGGCAGCAGATCTCTCTGAACTCCTTCACGCGATATATCCGGCCCTGATGACTGCTTTGAATGTCCTCCCGCTACCTTATCTATCTCATCGATAAATACTATCCCGGAGTTTTGTACTTTATCGGAAGCTTCTTTTATCACCGCATCCATGTCTATAAGTTTATTCGCTTCATCCTGGATCAAAACTTTGCGCGCTTCAGCTATGGACAATTTTCTCTTCTTTGATTTCTTAGGCATCATGTTGCCGAAAAGATCATTCAGATTAATTCCCATCTCTTCTAAACCCACCGGACCAAGAACCTGCAGCATCGGATAATTCTCTGCCGACAGATCAAGCTCGATTAGTCTATTGTCCAGTGAGCCGCTCTTAAGCCTTGCTCTTAAATTTTCTCTAGTTGTATGATTTAGTTCTTCCTGTGACTGCTCAGTTGTTTCGCCCGGCTGCTTTTCAGAGGAACCATTTGCTGCTTTCTTTACCGGAGGCAATAAAATATCTAGGATCCTTTCCTCACAATTCTCTTCTGCTTTTATCTGAACCTCTTTCATCTTTTCATTCTTAACCATATTCACAGAGAGATCAGTAAGTTCTCTTATCATTGACTCGACATCTCTTCCGACATAACCGACTTCCGTAAATTTTGATGCTTCGACTTTAATGAATGGTGCGTTTGCAAGTTTCGAAATCCTCCTTGCGATCTCGGTCTTACCCACGCCTGTCGGTCCTATCATAATTATGTTGTTAGGCATGATCTCGTCTCTCATATCATCCTTAACCTGCTGTCTTCTCCACCTGTTTCTCAAAGCTATCGCCACAGATTTCTTCGCGTTGTTCTGCCCTATAATATATTTATCAAGCTCTTCAACTATCTGAGACGGCGTCAGCTGTTTGATCTCACTCTCTATCATTTGAGTAATCTTCTTTTTTATCTTTGCCTTGCCGTTTGTTTCTTTATTTAATTTATCTTCTTTTATCAAACTTTTTTTTATTTAAAATTATTTTTTTAATTCTTCGATTGAAATGTTGCTGTTTGTGTAGATACAAATATCAGCTGCCTGGCTTAATGATTCCGTTACAATTTCCTTCGCACTCAGTTTTGAATATTTCAAAAGCATTCTCGCGGCAACCAGCGCGTAACTTCCGCCTGATCCTATCGCGACGATCCCGTCATCAGGTTCAATAACATCACCTGTCCCCGAAATGATCAGCGCTTTTTCTTTATCCACCACTGCAAGCAATGCCTCAAGCCTTCTCAGATATTTATCGGTTCTCCATTCCTTTGCTAGTTCGACCGCGGCGCGTGAAAGATTTCCTTTGTATTCTTCAAGTTTGCTTTCAAATTTTTCAAACAAAGTAAAAGCATCCGATGTCGCCCCTGCAAATCCTACCAGTACCTTATCGTTAAATAGTTTTCTTACTTTTCTTGTGGTGTGTTTCATTACGGTGTTGCCCATTGTCACCTGGCCGTCGCTTCCGATCACAGCCTCGCCGTTTTTTATAAGCCCTATAACCGTCGTGGAACGTATTAAATTTTCCTTTTTCAAATTTTCTTTTTTAAGTTTATTTTATTTCTCTCCTGAGCTTTGCCACAGGAATGTTGATCGCTTCTCTGTATTTCGCGATCGTTCTTCTGGCGATCCTGAATCCTATCTTATTCATTTCGTGTGTCAGTTCTTCATCCGTCAGAGGCTTTGTTTTATCTTCATTGTCGATAAGCTCCCTGAGCCTTACTTTTGCTTCGACATTTGAAACATCTGCTCCGTCATTTGTTGCAAGCGGGGATGTGAAAAATGAGCGGAGCTCGTATATGCCAAAGTCGGTCTGAACGAACTTCCCTCTGACGGCACGGCTTACTGTAGATGTATCCATTTTAATATATTCCGCGACATCCTTTTCATACAGCGGTGACAGCCTTTCACCGTTATTTTCAAAAAAATACTCCTGCCGTTCTATGATTGCTTCCATAATTTTCAGCATTGTCTCGCGTCTTGAGTTTATGGCGTCAATGAACCATCTCGCCCGGTTGAAATTATTGGTTATGTACTCCTTCGTGTTCTTATCGAGTGTTTTTTTCTCATCTACAAAAAGATTTCTGTATGTTCTGTTTATTCTGAGAGAAGGAACAAATTTATCATTCAAAAATATTTCATACTTCTCATCGATCTTTTTTACTATCAGATCAGGTATGATATAATTTTCAACCGGAGATTCATTCTTAAGACCAGGCTTTGGGTTCAGCTTATGAATAAAATCAAATATCTCCTTTACTTTTTCCATATCAATATTCATTTCCTTGCTTATTCTCTCATACCTCTTCAGCCGGAGATCTTCGAAATGATTTTTAAGAACTGTCTCCGAGTAGTCTATAAATTCCTGACTCTTCCCGGATCTCCTGGCTTGTATCATCAGACATTCATTTAGATTTCTCGCAGCAATGCCCGCGGGATCAAGAGTATTCTGAATAAATGTCAAAGCTTCGTTCAGCTCTTCCATTGTAAAACTTTCATCTTCAAATTCTGTCTGCTTCTTTTTTGCCTCAAGGTCGCTGAGAATGTCTTCGGGAGCATCAGTAAAATAACCATCATCATTCAGAGACCAGATTATCTCTTCCCCAATGAAGATTAGTTTCTTATCAAGATCAGACAGCTGCAGCTGCAGTCTTAATGTATCCAAAAGACTGCTGCTTTCCTGGATCAGACTGTTCTTATCGAATTTGTTCGCAGGTTCACCGTCATATGACTTATACTCTTCAGCCTCATTCTCAAAATATTCATCCCAGTCGTATTCTTCTTTTGGATTTACTTCTTCGGGTTCAATCTCCGGCTCATCAGCTTTCTGAAGTTCTGTTTCGGGAGTTTCCGGCAGGCTATCTGCAATTGGTTCATCAGTGATCTGTTCCTGCTGATTTTCCTCTTCCTCGATCTCATTTTCTTCTTCAAGCATCGGGTTCATCTCAAGCTCACGTTTGATTATGTTGTCCAGTGCGAGCGTAGGAATAGACAGGATATTTTGAGTAAGGATTATCTTTGGAAGGTGTTTTTGTGTTTGTTTTTGATTGTAAGTTTGCTTCAGCATATTATCCTTTTTTCGAAAATTTTTCGCGGAGATCATTATAAAAATCTTCTCCGTATTCTCTTACCAGCGATTCTTTTGCAAATTCAAATATAGAAACATTCTCTTCTTTTCCTTTTTCAAGCGCGGCGCTGCATTCGTAAAGTTCTTCATACCTTATTATATTTCTTTTCTGACCTGAAATTCTGATTGGGAATAAATGACACGAGATCGGTTTCTTAAAATCTGTTTCACCGTTGTTGTAAGCCTTTTGAAATGAACACTTTACGATATCATTTTCATAATATGAAAAAACACACTCTTCGTCATCAACACTGTTGATCGAATAATCGCCAGGACTTCCTTCAAGAAATCCTACAGTGTCGAGATAATCAATGTTCTCCGGCTGCAGATACTTCTTCGCTATGCTGACATTCGATCTGATTGTCTTCACCTCAGAATCAAGTATCGGAGCACCACCGGCCCCTTTAAGGGTGCAGCATGCTCCTTTGCATTGACTTAAGTCGCAAAGAAATTTTGTCGAAAATATTCTGTTGTCAATAATAAATTTTTCCATAACACTCTTTTTTAATACTTTAAAATCATCAGTCAGATCTTTATAAAATTCTTTCCGGGTATTTGTCTTATCAATCCTTTGAACTCCAGAGAAAGAAGATTTACAAGACAATCTGATATTGACAGCCCTGTTATTTCATTTATTGTGTCAATATGAACAGGAGCATACTCAATTGCATCATACAATTTTTTCTCGGTATTATTCAGTTCACTAATTAAATTATCTTCCTTAGCCGTCCGGTCTTTTTTTAAAATTGGTTTCAGCTTAACATCTATTTCGGAAAGAATGTCTTCAATACCTGTCACGAGCTTTGCATGTCCCTTTTTAATCAGTTCATTTGTGCCTTCAGATTGTTTTGAATTAATATAACCCGGCACTGCAAATACCTCTTTATCCTGATCGATCGCGAACTCCGCAGTCAAAAGTGAACCTCCTTTAATCCCGCTTTCAATGATAAGACTTCCAACACTTATACCGCTGATGATCCTGTTTCGCTTTGGAAAATTTACCTTTTCCGGTATCGAGCCGATCGGAAATTCCGATATGACTGCTCCCCTTTCAACGATCTCATTATAAAGCTTTCTGTTTTCCGAAGGATAGATAACATCGACACCGCATCCAAAGATCGCGTAAGTAAGATTGTCATTCTTCAGACATGTTTTATGAACGATCGAATCAATGCCTCTTGCAAATCCGCTGATAACAGGTATCCCGAGATTGCTGAGTTTCTCCGTAAAATTTTCACAAGTATATTTTCCGTATTCTGTGGGATTACGGGTACCGACAATGCTCAGAGAATATTTATCAGAACCGTGAAGTCTTCCTTTATAATAGATAATTACCGGAGCGTCATATGCGTTTCTCAGATTGAAAGGATAGTCCTCATCTAAGATACTAGTCAGGCTGATATTCTTCCTTGCCGCCTCAGATAATATCTTGTCGAATTCAAACTGAGATTGCTGCCTGTACCCGATTGACTTTATTATTTCATACGAAATGACTGAATCAATTCCTTCAATTCTTTTCAGATCGTTCCTGCTGCAATTATATAGATCATAAGGCTCAGGAATAGCTCTGAGTATAATCTTTATTCTTGAATTGCCAAGCTTGTTAACACGTGTCAGAAAATATACATACCTTAATAGTTCGATCGACTTCATTATTCATATTTATATTCATAATCACATTCCAATTTACTCAAATAATATTTCTAATAACATTACAAAAATCTTTGCTATTTACGATTTATGATTTATGATTGACGATTTACATTTGACATTTGACTAAAAATAAAAACAGCCGGCATGTATATTATCCGGCTCCTATTAACTATTAACTATTAACTATAAACTATAAACTATAAACTATAAACTATAAACTATAAACTATAAACTAT
>JBDTLQ010000127.1:0-8138 GCA_039934715.1 Ignavibacteria bacterium
CCAGGATAAGACTTATACCTTATAAAATTACAACTTTATAATCTTATAACTCTTTAGATGCAAAAAAAGGATTTGGCGATTTGAAATTGAATTAATAAAATTTTTCTTTAATATTTCAATTTGGATTAAAGCTGATGTCTTATTGAATGATCTGATTTAATAAACCACCTATTTATAATCTAGCAAACTAATCTCGTATATCCTGAATTGTAAACTATACTTCTAAATTCATAGATTATAATTCGTATTTAAATTATATTTGTTGCGTTAATGAATAAATATCTTTCAGTTTTCAATAAAAAACAAAAAACGGTAATTGGTGTTTTGTCCGGAACCTCCGTTGATGCTATTGATGTGGTGTTGGTTAAAATTAATGGTTCGGGCATTAGTACTAAGATAAAAGTCATTGATTTTGAGTCTTATCCTATAAATAACCGGCTTAGAACTTTTATTCTTGATTGTTCCGGTAATAAAAAAAGCACTGTAGAAAATATCTGCAAATTAAATTTTATTATTGGATCAGCATTTGCGGATTCTATTTCAAAAATAATTTCCAGAAATAATCTCAAAAGCAAAGATATAGATTTGATTGGATCTCACGGACAAACTATTTATCATATACCGGTAAGTGAACAGCTCTTCGGATTTAGTTCAAGATCAACATTGCAAATCGGTGATCCTTCCGTAATCGCTAATCAAACCGGAATAGTTACTGTTGGTGATTTCAGAACAGCCGACATGGCGATCGGAGGCGAAGGTGCGCCGCTTGTTCCGTATCTTGACTACATTTTGTTCAGTCATAAATCCAAAAGCAGGGCTTTCATAAACATAGGCGGTATATCTAATCTCACATATCTCAAAAGTTCGTGCATTCAAAATGATGTCATAGCTTTTGATTCGGGCCCTGGCAACATGATAATTGATTATCTTGTGAAAAAATATTTCGGGAAAAATTTTGACAAAGATGGAAAAATTGCATTAAGCGGGGAAGTTGATAGTAAACTATTTGATCATATTTGTTTTAAAGATAAATACTTTAAGAAAAGTCCGCCCAAATCTACCGGCAGGGAGCATTATTCTGGAAAGTTCGTTGAGAGTGTTCTGAAAAAATTCAGTAACGTAGAATCCAAAGATATCATTGCGACGTTTACAAAATTTACCGCCTATTCAATTTATTTTAACCTGATCAAATATAAGTCTGACGAGATCATAATAAGCGGAGGAGGAGCAAATAATCCTGCAATATTTAAATATATTAAAGAGTATTTTATAGATGTACCTGTGTATAAGATGAATGATGCGGGTATAAATCCCGATAATAAGGAAGCGGTTTTGTTTGCCGTGCTTGCAAATGAGCTTGTAAGCGGTAATAAAGCAAATATGCCTTCAGTATCGGGCTCTGAAAGAAATACTTTTCTTGGAAAAATCTGCATAGTGTAAAGTATAATGGCTGAAAGAATTGCAATAGTTACGGGCGGAACAGGTGCATTGGGAAGAAGTATTGTTCAAAAGTTTTCAAATGAAGGTATTAAGGTTTATGTTCCGGTAAGAAACATTGAAGAATTCACTAAAGTTTTTGATCAGTCACAGGTAGAAAGTCCGGATGAATTTAAGTTAAAAAGAATATTCTCGTTTGTATGCGACGCTACAGATGAAAGGTCCGTTTGTGATTTTGTAAATGATGTTGCCTCGCTCGAAACAGGGAACATAGACTATCTGATAAATACTGTTGGAGGAATTGATCTTTCAAAAAATGTCGTTGATCTGTCTGCGAAAGAACTTAATAAAATGATCGAACTGAATTTTAAGTCAACATTTTATTTTACGACTGAAGTATTGAAGGTCATGGCAAAAAGAAAATACGGTAGAATAATTTCCATCGGTGCGATAGCCGGTCTGAATATTACTCCTGGAAGATTCTCATATTCTTTTTCCAAAGCCGGTGTAATAAGTTTAATGGATACGGTCAGTGAAGAAATGAAGGATCATAACATAAGATGCAATACGATCATACCGGGCATTCTTGACACACCCGCTAACCGTGAGTGGGGAAGTGAGGAAGAAATTAAGAAATGGGTAAAACCCGAAGAAGTTTCTGAAATAATTTATAATCTTGTTTCGGAAGAATTTTCATCAATCAGAAGCAGTCATATAAAAGTTTATGGGGCTTATTAATAAAATAAAAGAAGATCAGAGAATAACATGAAAATTGTTGTAACAGGTGGTGCCGGTTTTCTGGGGTATCATATTTCAAGAAAAATTAATCGGATAGCTGAATTTAAAGATTGCATGTTTTTTGATATTGCACCGTTCGAAAAGGATGAATATGACAAAGACATCAAGTGTATTTACGGAGATGTTCGTGACAAAAAGCAAATGGATGAAATGATGAAGGAAGTTGATGTTGTGATCCATTGCGCTGCAGCACTTCCGCTCTGGAAGAAGAAGGATATTTATGAGACAAATATAGACGGGACGAAAAACGTTCTTGATAGTTCTCTTAAAAATAATGTCAACAGGGTGATCCATATTTCTTCGACCGCTGTTTACGGAGTTCCCGACGTTCATCCGCTTTATGAAACTCATCCAAGGCATGGTGTGGGACCCTACGGTGAAAGTAAAGTCAGAGCCGAAGAGATTTGTGAAGAGTACAGATCTAAAGGTTTGTCTGTAAGTGTTCTCAGACCGAAAAGTTTTATCGGGACAGCCAGGCTTGGTGTGTTTCAGATACTTTACGACTGGGTGGAGTCAGGTGTGAAGATCCCGATTATTGGAAACGGCAAAAACAGGTATCAGCTTTTTGAAGTTGAAGATCTTGTTGATGCAATACTGCTTGCATCAACTCTGCCGCTTGAAAAGGTCAACGATACGTTCAATGTAGGAGCGAAAGAATTTAAAACAGTGAATGAAGATGTGGGAGCTATGTGTGAATACGCGGGAACAGGAGCACGAGTGATGTCGACACCTGCCTCCGTTGTAAAACCGATGCTTCGCTTATTTGAGATACTGAATGTTTCACCGCTTTATAAATGGATCTACGGTACAGCAGATACGGATTCTTTTGTGTCAATTGAAAAAGCTCAAACACAGCTTGGTTGGAATCCGCAATTTTCGAATTCACAGGCCCTGATACGATCGTATCAATGGTATCTTGAAAACAAGCATAAGATTCAGCAGGGAACAGGCGTTACACACAGGATAGCCTGGAAGCAGGGTATACTGTCATTTTTCAAAAAGTTTTTATAAACATTAATTTTTTATTTTTTAACATGAGGAAATTTATTTTAGATATAAATCCCGCGACAGGTGATGTAATAGAAAAGATCAAATGTTCATCTCCCGGAGAGGTTGCGTCAGGTGTGAAGCTGGCAAGAAAAGCTTTTAAGATCTGGAGCAGGACTCCATTGAAAAAACGAATTGCACTCTTCAAAAATATTGCAAGAGATCTTCATAAAGAAAAAAAAGCTATCGGACAGCTTATCACAAAAGAGATGGGAAAGATTTACGGGTCTGCGGTTGGTGAGTGTGAAGGTACAGCTTACGCTATCGAAGAAAATATCAGACTTGCAGAGAAAGCAGCTGAAACAGAAATGCATAAGGAAGAAAATCTTGTGACAGAAGTTCACAGAGTTCCTCTTGGGGCAGTAGCTGTTATCACTCCATGGAATTTTCCGGTTGGAATGCCTGAATCGTTATTATCGCCAGCTATACTTATGGGAAATACTGTTGTGTTTAAACCATCGGAAAACACTCCTCTTACAGGGAAAGCATTATATGAAATTTATAACAGGTATTTGCCTAAAGGGGTAATAAATCTTCTTCAGGGAGCTGAAGAAGTTGGTGAACTTGTTATCAATTCAGATGTAGACATGGTTGCTTTTGTTGGTTCTCAGGCAGTTGGAAGAAAGATCATGGAAGTATGCTCCAAGAAACTGAACCGGCTTGTACTGGAATTGGGAGGTAAGGATCCTATGATCATTTTAAAAGATGCTGATCTTAAAAAAGCTGTTCCTTATGCTGTTCACGGATCATTAAGAAATTCAGGACAGGTGTGTGTATCTGTTGAAAGAATTTATGTAGAAGATAAGATAGCGGGAGAATTTGAAAAGCTTGTATTGCAGGAAGTAAAAAAATACAGGGTTGGAAGCGGGTTTGATGATGTCGATATGGGACCAATGGTGAGCGAAGCTCAAAGAGCGCATGTGCTTAATCAGATTGAAGAAGCAAAAAGAAAAGGTGCAAAAGTTTTAATTGGTGGTGAGAAGATGGATGGAGATGGGTTTTTTATGCAGCCGACCGTTATCACAAACGTTAGTGAGAAGCATGACATAATGGTTAATGAAACATTTGGTCCGGTGATCTGTATTCAGAAAGTAAAGAATGCAGAAGAGGCGCTTGAGAAGGCAAACGATTCCATTTTCGGATTGGGAGCAACTATCTGGACAAAGAATCTTGAAAAAGGAAAACAGTATGCGCAGAGAATTGAATCCGGAATGATAGGTGTTAATCAGGGTATTGGCGGAGTTTCAGGGACGCCATGGGTGGGGATCAAGCAAAGCGGTTTTGGTTATCTTGGTTCAATCGAAGGAATGAGACAATTTACCGTTCCTAAAAAAATATCTTATAGAAAAAAATAATTCCGGGTTATGTTAAGAATTTAGAATTGCGGCAGCGATTGTTGTTCCGGAATTTTTATCATGACCTTCTTTAATATTAAATTCAGTCTTCAGTTCATCCCATTTTTTCCCGATCTGTGTTTGGTTTGGAATTAACAGGCTGTCAATTATTTCTTCCCCGTCCTTAAAATTCAGGACGCAGGCAAATAATTTTCCAGGATTTTTATAATCATATACCGGAGGCCCGAATCTTCTGCAGATCACAGGGCGCCCATAGTATATCATGCATTCACCCGATTCATTCAGAGCAGGACACGCCTGCTTTGGTTTATTGAAAAACTCTGCTGCCTTATCTCCGGGATCAAATTTTTCAATATATGCTTTTGCTCTCTCCTTTAATTCAAGTTTCTTTTCGGAGGGTAATGAATTTAAATATTCCTTTATTATATAAGCATCTGCCAAAGTAATATTAAATATCTGATGACAGCATTGTGAACACCCTTTCCGGCAATTTATCTTTTCTCCATGCAGTTCAACATTCCTTTGGAACTCATCCTGTATGAGATTAGTAAGATCAATATATTCTTTATGAAAAAATTTTTCTTTCATTAGCTTATTTATTATTATAACTTAGGATAAGTTATATAATAATTAAAGGCCGAAGAATAAAACTGAATTAAGCACTCCGGCCCCTGGGAATAAAAAGTAACATATTTTTAAAACTGAAATGGTACTGTTATGTTGAGATTGTAACTCCTGCCTGGATTCATCGCATAATATCTGTATCTGCTCAAATGATCCACATATTTTTTATCAGTAAGATTGGAAATTGAAAAATCAACCGAAGCGACCGACCTGGAAATTATGTAATCAAATCCAAAACCTGCATTGAATAATGTATAACCATCTGTTACTGCCTCTAAAGGATCAACTCTAATCGCAGCAGATACGATCTTTGATCCTAGTATAAGGTAAGCGTTATAAAATTTTCCAATTGATTCTTTTTGAATTTTAAGTTCGAGCAGATTTTTTGACGGTGGAGTAAATGGCAGAGGATCATTGGTCTCTTTATTTTTTGTGTTAACATAGTCACCCTTGACAGTTAGCAGCATCCAGCTTGCCGGCTGAAACTGCATATTATATTCAAATCCTATGAATGAACTTTGATCCTGCTTTATGTCAAATATCTGAAGTCCGCTTGAAGAATCAACATCTCCGGTAGGAGAAGGGTAAATGAAATGATTAACCAAATTTCTGAAAAAAGAAAACTCACCATTGAAAAATTTTCCTCTTATTCTTGTACCCACATCAATGTTGAATGATTCTTCCGGATTTGCCTTATAATTTGAATCAAGAGTGATGAGCCCTTTATCAAATCTATTTGTACCTTCATGAACTCCGTCAACAAATAGCTCAAACTCTGATGGCGGTCTCCAGCCTCTTCCTATATTTGCATAAACATCAATATCAGTGTCTGGCTTATATACCATCCCTAAAGAACCCGTTACAGAATTGAAATTCAAAATCCTGGGATCAATTACTTTTAAAGGATCTCCGTTTTCATCCATTTCAAAAACGGTTTCTTTGATATTCAAATTTTTTGAATCAAATCTTATTCCTCCCGATACAGTAAAATATTTCTTCTCATATTTCTCCAGGAGATAAATCCCGAAACTGTTGCCGTTATAATTTGGTATTAATTTTTCTTCTGCCAATGATCTGTTGCTGTTAATAATGACAGAACCTCCAAATGTCCCGGCAATATTTCCACTTATATTGTGATGAAGTCGCAGGTCGCCCTGAAAAACTTTTAGGTTCAGATTTAAAGCTTGTTTATCCTCTTCCAATGCCTGAATGCTTTCAAATTCTTTTCTGCTCTGCTGCTCGTATGAAACTATAGGTTCAAGTTGAAATTGTTTATTAAATCTGATGTTGGTCTTTAGCTCAAAATGATTCGTGAGTATTTTTTGATTTGGTGTAGCCGTTGGGTCTTCTTCAGGATCATCATGCAATTGCAGTTTGCGGGTAAAATTTTCATATGATGCAGACAGGTTTCCGAATTTTCCTTTTAAACCCATAGTTACTCCTGCCTGAAATTCTTCATCTCCGCTGTTGAAAAGCTTTCCTCCTTGAATAGTTTTTTGTCCATCCGGAGTATTTATTGTAAGCTGACCATCGGGAGTATTTATATCATTGCTTCTTCGATAGCCGCTATATCCCTTTAATCCAAAATTCTTTGTACCTAATCCGAAAAGTAAATTACCAACTCCTTCATTATTCACTGAAAATCCGTTCAGATCTATATTGCCGTAACTAATAATTTTATTGTTGCCGGAAAACTGAAGAGGTTTTGTAATAATATTCACCACTCCGCCTATGCCGTCCGCACCATATTTAAGGCTCGCAGGACCCCGTAATATTTCAATCCTGTCAATATCAAACAAAGAAATTTCCGGACCATGTTCGTCTCCCCAAAGTTGTGATTCATGTTTAACACCGTCATGAACAATAAGAACACATTGATAAGTTAGCCCTCTTATTACCGGCTTACCGATAGAACCCCCTGTTGATAAATTATTAATTCCCGGGATATTTTGAATTGTAGATGAAATATTTCCATTTCTTATGCGGCTCAATGTTCTCGTTTCTATAGAAGTAACTGAGAAGGTTGAATTTGAAATGGATGTAGGGTTGAAAGAGCTTGTGACATCTATGGTCTGAGTTTCTATTAAACTTTTTTCCAGAATTATGTTTAAGGATGACTCCTCATTGTTTATCATGACAATCAATGTTTTATTTTGGTATCCTGTGTGTGAAACATGCAAATGATATGTCCCTTCCGGTAAAGAAGAAAAAGAATATCTTCCCTTGTTGTCGCATATTGAAGATATTGATATTTCCTGCAGTGAAAGGTTTGCAAATGAAATAGGTTTCTCATTTTCATCCAATATAGTTCCGGACAAGTCAAAAGTTTGGGAATATAGTAAAGTTGATTTGGAAATTAACAATGCAAGTATAATAAATGCTGACTTTTTCATAAGACGGTTATTTAAACTAATGTTGACATGTTTTAGTGTGAGGTCTGGAAAGCCTTCGATTCAGATAGTGGCCTAAGCCAATTAAAACTGCTCCGAGAGGAGCGATCATAAAGAATATAAGATCCCCTGCCGCGTCTATTTCCACATGATTATGGTCATGGAAAAAGTAATGCCCGATAATTACCAAAGATAAACCTAATGCAAAGATTGTAAATGGATATAATCTTTTGTGGTGATTAAAATATCCGTGGCTAAAAGTGAAAATTCCTATTATGACACTGGATGAAATAAATAGAAATTCAATTAAAGGATTTGCAATAAACTGAAGGCCGTATAAAGTAAAGAATAGTAAAAGGAAAGGCATTGCCGCGCAATGTATGGCGCACAATGTGGACGCGATAAATCCTATCGAATCAAGTTTTAATGCAAGTGTATGTCTTATTGTTTTTATCATATTGTTATTGCGAATCATTTGCAACTTAAT
>JBDTLQ010000128.1:0-8056 GCA_039934715.1 Ignavibacteria bacterium
AAGTTGTTGTTCCTGCTACTATCATTACATCTGATTGTCTTGGTGAAAATCTGAAAACCTCGCTTCCAAATCTTGATATGTCAAACCTTGGTCCCGCGGCTGCCATCATCTCAATTGCACAGCATGAAATTCCCATTGGCATTGGCCACAAAGCATTCTTTCTAGACCACTTGATAAGATCATCGATCTTAGAAGTTACAAATCCGTCTTTTGATAATTTTTCTTCTAATCCCATTTTAATGCTCCTTTTTTTAAAATGTAAATATAACCTACAAGTAAAATTAATATGAATACCATCGCGCTGCAAAAAGAGTACATCATTTTTATTTTATCCAGTGACAAAAAGGATACAGCCCATGGATATAAAAAGACAACTTCAATATCAAACAATATGAACAGCACTGCAACCATATAGAATTTTATAGAGAATCTGTCATGAGCAGTCCCAACAGGTTCTACTCCGCTTTCATAAGTCGATAGTTTTTCTTTGTTGGGTCTTGAGGGACCAAATAAAGACGAAAATTTTACGTTTACAACCGCGAATAAAACTGAGATCGCCAGTATTATGAATATAGGAATATATGAATCAAGCATGATTCAATATAATTTTTTTTTTCTCTTAAAATTAATGAAAAATTTATCTCTAAATTTTTAAATACATCTTCTCGATCTGTTTGTCATACTTCTCTTCTACAAACTTTCGTTTTATCTTCATTGTCGGTGTAAGCTCGCCCGACTCAATGCTCATGGGATTACCGATCAGAGCGAATTTTCTGACACGCTCATAATTGGCAAGCTCTTTTTGTAACCTTTCGATATCTTTTTGAATTAGATTTTGCAGAGGGCTGCTTTCAAGAAGATCTTCGTACGAGCTGTAACTGATTTTATTTTTGCCGGCGTATGAAAGAAGTTCTTTTTTGTCGGGAACCAGCAACGCTGTGATGTACATTCTTTCATTGCCGATGACCATAACGTTTTCAATGTAACTTAAGTTCATTATTATTTCTTCAATCTGCACCGGTGACACATACTTACCTCCGGAGGTTTTCATAAGTGATTTTTTCCTGTCGTTGATCTTTAAATACCCGTCAGCATCGATCTCGCCAATGTCCCCCGTATGAAGCCATTCGTCTTTGATCGTTTCACCGGTAGCCTGTTCATCCTTATAATATCCTCTCATTACCAGATCACCTTTGATAAGTATCTCATTTTCTGCTGACAGCTTTATGCTCACTCCTTCAAGCGGCTTTCCGACTGTCCCGTATTTATTTTTATCGGGATGATTTACCGAGATTACGGGTGAAGTTTCTGTCATTCCATAACCTTCAAGAACGATGATGCCGATCCTGTCAAAAAATTCTCCCACGGATTTATTCAGGGCTCCTCCTCCTGAAACAAAAAACCTGATGCCGCTTCCGGTTTTCATGCGGATCTTTTTATAAACAAGCCTGTCGGCAATTTTCCATTTTAAGCTGTTCTTACTTACATTTTTATTCCTTGCAACTTCAACAGACCAAAGAAACAATTTTTTTCTGAAACCATCATTCATCTCCTCACCACTCTTTATAAGTCTATTATAAATTTTGTCGAGCAGACGGGGCACTGTAATTACTATCGTCGGATTTATTTCAGTCAGCTGTCTTGCAATGGTCTCAATACTTTGAGCATAATATATTTTCGCTCCGCTGAATAACGCAAGATAGTATCCGGCTGTTCGCTCATAGGCATGTGAGTATGGAAGATAGGAAAGAAAGGTATCGTTTTCATTTATAGTAAGCACCTTCCTGCAGGCGATCACGTTTGAATGAACATTCGCGTGCGTCAGCTCTACTCCTTTCGGAATGCCGGTCGTTCCTGAAGTATAAATTATGGTCAGCACATCATCGGCGGAAATACCGGCTGATAATTTTTTCAGATATTCAAATAACTGTTCATCACTGAGTCCGCTGTATTTACTAATGAGAGATGAATATGGAATCACAAAATCGTCAGTATATTTTTTCTCATCAATGTTTCCAAAGATCACAATTTTTATCAGAGCGGCGATATCATTTTTAATTTCTAAGACTTTACCAAGCAAGGATGAATTTGAAACAAAACATACCCTTGCTCCGGAGTTTTCAAGAATGTATTTGATCTGCGGAGCTGAAAGTGATGTGTATATGGGAATTGAAACCAGTTTAAGAAACATGCAGGCGAAATCCGCTGCAGCCCATTCTACCCTGTTCTCCGAAATAATTGCAATCTTATCTCCAGCCTTCAGGTTCGTATCTTCGAAAAATTTAATTATTGAAACTATCTGAGCCGTGAACTCTGAGTTGTTGCAGGAAATATATTCATCATCTTCCTTTGTAAAAAAAATATTTTTTGACCATTCATATTTTTCAAGATGATCTGTGAAAAGATCAGTCAGAGTATTTTTCATTTAATGTTTTTTATCCGAACCATAAAAATAGTTAGTTAATTAAAGGGTTTTTAAGAATATATACTTGATTGTTTTATGACAAAATACTAATTTGACTCCAAAATTAATCTGCAATTATTCATTTGTTGAAAGGAACATTTATGAAAAAAACATTTATTGCTTTATTGTTATTTATAATTATTGGTTTTACATTCCAGGACTCATATTCACAAACAGTCAGGTATACCTACACGAGGCCTTCGTGGACGATAGGATTCGGACCTGTTTGGAACCTTGCTACCAATGACGCATATGGTAGAGCAAATTACAGTGAAACGAGTACAATTTTAAGAGACAATTATGGAATGAGATGGGGGTGGGGAGGATATCTTTTTGGGAAATATGGTCCCGGAAAAAAGAAGAACGACAGGATTTTTCTTGGCGTTGATTATAAAGGAATGACAAACTCTGACTTTGAAGGCAGTGATGCAAACAAGACGCATTATGATTTTATTACAATTGATGCGGGTTATGAATTTTTGTTTTACGGTACATACAAGTTCAGAAGTTATTACGGAGCGGGTCTGACGGGAAATATAATAAAAGGAGAATATACTCCGCTGTTCCCTAATGATGTTAATAAGGCATTAACTTTTGAATCTACATTTCGATTAGGATTTGAATTGAAAGCCGGGCTGGAATTTATTTTCAACAGCAGAAAAAGAAATTTCGGACTTAACGTTGGCGCAAAATACAATCTTACTAACTTATTTAATGATGACAACGCAACAGCTTCACTCGGTCAGACACAAAATCTGAACCTGAATGACGGAAAGGACAGCAGGGCAGGATTCAAAAGGTATATTGGAATAGTAAGCATAGATGTGGGATTGAATATTTATCCGGATGTAAAAAGAGTTGTCAGAAAATAAACTTTTTAAAACAAATATAATTCAAATCTTTTTTCCACTAAATAAAAACTATCGAGAAATCTACACTTATTAACTAAAGTAAAACACAATTAATATTCTCAGGAAATTCCAATTTTTATTCGCAGCAATGATTACAGTTATTGCTGCGATTGTTTTTTATTCTTGTGAAAAGACAGATGATTCGGTTATCGATCCGTCAGTTACATCACCTCTTCTTTCAAACCCTCAATTATCCAAAGACACTGTACGCACAACTTCTTCCGGTCCGGTAATTAATTTTACGGCTTCGGTTTCAGCCAGTACTAACGGAGGTACTGCATTGCAGAGTATAGTATGTAGTGTTTCCGATCCCCATGGAAATCTTCTGGCTCAGATCAATATGACGGATAACGGTGTATCACCGGATACAACAACAGGAGACGGAAGATTTACAGCCGCAATAGACATTACTGGTATTTCATGTTTACAGGTGGGAAATTATGAGGTTGAATATCTTGCAGTAAATACTTCAGGATTGTCAAGCAATCTGATCTCGTCCAGCATACCTGTTATTAATACGAACAATCAACCTCCTGTCGTTTCAGCTCTTCATGCGCCGTCAGTCATACTCGTACCTCCTACCGGTACCAACACCGGCGTTCTTTCTGTATTTACAGACGACCCGGACGGAAGATGCGATATCAATAGCGTGTTCTTTAATTCATTCAGACCGGATGGCTCAATAACAAACGGAAGTCCGTTTACGATGTTCGATGACGGTAATATATCTGTACACGGTGATACAGTAGCAGGAGACGGAAGGTATTCTCTTAAAATAGAAATCTCTTCAGCACAAACTACGCTCGGATATTTTAAATTTAATTACCAGGCACAGGATAATTCAAACTTACTCAGTAATATTATCAGGGACAGTATTAATGTTACACATTAAATTTTACAAAAAAACATTTTTAATGAAGTTATTTGCATTAACAATTATTTTTCTCGGAATAAATTCTTTCGGCTACTCTCAGACAATTCATTCTCCCGAGAATTATAAGTTATCGAATCTTAAGTTCAGTAATTATGATTTAAAAACCGATCACTTTTTTTCGAGCCCGGTTCAGGTAATTCCAAATAATTCTCCCCGCCCCTCAAGTAATTTTATTACCGACATTATACGCAGCGGAGACACTGTATGGTTCGCAACCGGACGCGGCATAATGAGGACCATCGATAATTTTCAGACCTTTCAGACTTATGTCGGACTTCAGCCATTTGGTGATGATGACATCGCGGGTTTTAATCTAAATCAAAATGTGATCGTTGCCGCAACTGCTGTAAGTCAGGAAATAAACGGTGAATCTATTCCAACAGGTACCGGTGTGAAGATATCGACAGATTATGGTTTGAACTGGTCCGCGTTTCCGCAGCCTCTGGATGGACGAGGTGATTCGCTTGTTGTTTACGGTTCAAATAATTTATATGCGCTGCCGGTAGTAGTGCCTGAGCTGAATCTGTCTTATGAAGTCGCAATAACAAAAACTCAGGGTGATCCTTCAAATGTTACGATATGGATCTGTTCATATGCAGGCGGATTAAGAAAGACAACGGACTATGGAGTTACATGGCAGAGAGTAGTTCTTCCTCCTGATAATTTAGACAGCATCAATATCAGTACAACAGGTTATACGTTCGTTCTGGATCCGCTTGTAAATCTTAATCAGCGGGTGTTCAGCATGATCGCTACCAATGATTCCACTTTGTATGTCGGAACAGCGGACGGTATTAACAAATCAACTGACTGGGGTTTGAGCTGGAGAAAATTTAATTACGATAATACAGGAAGAGGCGAGGGTATCTCGGGAGATTTCGTTGTCAGCATGGATGTACAGAGATTTAACGGAAAAGAAATTGTATGGGGAGCGACTAATCTTACAAATGTTGCTGGAAGCTTTGATGCGTTTAGCTATACGAGTAACGGCGGAGCAAACTGGTTCAATACTCTGGAGCGAACAAAGACAAACGGTATGTCATTTAAAGACTCTATCGTTTATGGATTTACCAATGCAGGTCTTTGGAGAGCGACATTCGGAACATTCAACTGGTCAAAGGCTCCGGTAATTTATGATGAAGCAACAAAGGACAGACTTAAGACGCAATCATTTTATTGCGGAAATTATGTCGGAGACTCAGTTTATATCGGAAGCGCTGATGGATTACTCAGAACTACTGAATTCGGTCAGCCATGGATAGGTAAATGGAAAATTTACAGAGCATATGAATCCATTGATCTTTCATCCGATATAAAAACTTATGCCGCGCCAAATCCATTTTCTCCCGATGATGAGTATACAAGATTTTTTTACAAGACAACAAAACCGACATCAAAGGTAACAATTAAGATATTTGACTTTGGAATGAATCCTGTCAGAACACTTATACAAAATGCACCGCGAACAGGTACTGATGTTTTATACACTGTCTGGGACGGTTCGAATGATAACGGCGGACAGGTTGCCAATGGAGTTTATTTCTACCGGGTGGAATTTGATGATGAAGACGCAGTGTGGGGAAAAATTATTTTACTACAATAAAATTCTGATCACGATTTGAAAAAAATATTTTTAATACTATTACTGTTTGTTTCCTGGATAAATATTTCCAACGCTCAGCTCGGCAGCTATGCGGGCACATTCTCAAGAATGGGCTTCGGAGCAAGAGGCCTCGCAATGGGAAACGCAATGGTTGCGAATGTCTATGGTGACGTGAATGGAATTTATAATCCGGCTCTTGCTACATTTCAGCAGGATGGTCTCATTAATCTCGGTTACACATTTCTCAGCCTTGACAGGAAAATTAATTTTGTGGGCTTTACAAAAAAATTCAAACTGCCCAATCAGGATAAGGGCGGAGCGGGAATTACAATAGCATGGATCAATGCAGGAGTGTCAGATATTGACGGCAGAGATAACGACGCGGAGCGGCTCGGACTTTTTTCAACTTTTGAAAATGAGTTTTATCTTGGAACAGGATTTATCATCAGCGATCAGGTCTCTCTTGGCCTGGGATTTAAATTGTACTATGCTAAATTGTTTGAGGAAGTAACTGCGACATCATTTGCGATTGATCTCGGCGCAGTGTATAAACCCAGCAGCAGGCTCGCAATAGGTGTGTCCCTTAAAGATATCGGAGCAAAGTATGAATGGCAGACAACAGCTGTATACGGCAGCAATGGGAATACAACGACGGATAAATTCCCTAAAGTTGTTGACCTCGGCGCGACATATTTACTCCCTAAGAATTTTGGAATGGTTTCACTCGGGTTACAGCAGTATTTTAATCCGGAATTAATAAACAACGTTACTTTAGAAGCCATTGAAAAATCGAACAACACAGTCATAAAATTCGGATTGGAAGTTAAGATAATAGATCAGGTAAAATTCAGAGCGGGTCTCGACAGGATCGATCTTTCTTCGGATGATTTTACTGGAAATTTAAAACCATCGTTCGGAGTTGGATTGAATAAGAATTTTTCCTCAAGTACTAGCCTTGGTGTGGATTATTCATTTCAGCTTGAACCCTATACACATGACCCGATACAAAATATCGGATTAGTCTTTAAATTTAAATAAGCATGAAGATCAAAAATAAAATTTTAATAATAATTTTTCTTTCGTCGATCATTTGTACAGACGGCTTCTCGCAGAATGACGGCTCGGGAAATACGGGACTGGCTTTTCTGAAATTCGGAGTCGGAGCAAGAGCGATCGCAATGGGCGACGCATATTCATCTGTCACGGAAGACGCGACCGCTTTCATTTACAATCCTGCAAGACTTAGTTTCGGAGTCAAGAGCAATTTGTCACTTATGCACAATCAATCTGTTCAGGATCTGAAGACTGATTTTGTAGCGATCAAATTCCCGTTGGGAGAAAAGATTGCGATGGGTATCGGCTTATTCACGACAAGCATAACAGGGATCGAGATCAGGAATATTCCCGGAGCTCCCGTAGATAAATTCGATTCGAGAAATCTTTCAACAGGCATTTCACTCGGATACAAGATCAATCCCAATCTATCTGTTGGTGTTACCGGAAAATTTCTTTTTGAAAAAATTTATGTAGATGAAGCTTCCGGGTTGGGATTTGATTTCGGTACAAACTACAGCAAAGATAATTACAGCCTGGCGTTTGTAGTTGCCAACATTGGTTCTGTCAACAAGCTCAAAAATGAGAGCTCCAAACTTCCGGCAATGGTTCGTTTCGGAGGCAGCTATAAATTATCAAAGGACAAGTTTGGATTCAATATCGGCCTTGAGGGACTTAAAGTTCTCGATGGCGGAAAGTTTCATGTGAATGCTGGTGCTGAGGCAGGATATAAAGATTTTGTTTTCTTAAGACTTGGATATCAGACTGAATATGATAATAAAGGAATAACAACCGGGATCGGTTTCAAATATAAAGCTCTTAATGTTGACTACGCGTTTGTTCCGTACAAAAGTGAATTCGGATCGAGCAATTCATTTTCTCTCGGAATAAACTTCTGACATTATCTTAACTGATTATGTCTTCATTCTTTTTAAAGTCCGAAGATTTCTTAAACAACGGGAAAAATTTATACAAGATATTTTTTTTTCTCGTTGTTTTTTTATGCCTGGTAAAACTGCCTTCGCTTCTTTCGTCTGACATTCAGCCATGGGATGAAGGTATGTATGCCGAAAGAGTTGTATCAATTCATG
>JBDTLQ010000129.1:0-8044 GCA_039934715.1 Ignavibacteria bacterium
ATGTATTACAATAAAATCTGATTTATTGCTGTCCAAATTATTTTTCTCTTTTGAAATTTATATATTTTATTGTTCCCAAGTAAAATATTTTTTTGGTTTTTAAAAATTAACCCTTAAAACTTTTTTTAGCCGTAATCTTTGTAGTCTTTGCTTTCTTAGCGTTTAAAGTTAGATATTTCCAAATATAATTGTTTGGACAGATGTAAATCTGTTAAAATCTGTTTAGCTCAGTAACTTTAAATTAGATTGTTACTCTTTTCTCAATTGGGTAAATTACAGATTGAAAAATTTTGAACCTTTCATATAAAAAATTATGTGCGGAATTGTATGTGTGTTTAGCCTGTACAGCGGCGTGAAGGATCTCAGAACCGATGTGCTTGAAATGTCGAAAAAGATCCGGCACAGAGGTCCAGACTGGTCAGGTGTATACTGTGACGATAGAGTGATATTCGCTCACGAACGTCTCGCCATTGTGGATCCTAAATCCGGAAAACAGCCTTTATACAGTGAAGATAAGAACCTGATACTTGCAGCGAATGGTGAAATTTATAATCATGCTGAATTAAGGAAAGAGGTTGGCGACTATAAATTTCTGACCGAATCTGACTGCGAGGTCATATTAGCTTTATACCGGAAAAAAGGTATAAATTTTCTGGAAGATATGAATGGAATTTTTGCATTTGCTTTGTATGATAAAGAAACGGGTGATTATTTTATTGCAAGAGATCATATTGGAATCATTCCTTTATATATGGGCTGGGACCGGTCGGGAAATTTTTATATAGCCTCCGAACTCAAAGCGCTCGAGGGTGTCTGTAATAAGATTCAGGAATTTCTTCCCGGGCATTACATTCACAGCAAGGAAGGGCAGGAGTTGAAAAAATGGTATAAGCGTGACTGGAATGAATTTGAAAATGTAAAAGATAATTCTTCCGACATTTCAATGCTTCATGACTCACTCGAAAAGGCGGTTCACAGACAGCTCATGTCAGATGTTCCATACGGCGTGCTGCTTTCCGGAGGACTCGATTCTTCAATTATATCGGCTGTTACAAAAAAGTTTTCAGCAAAGCGAATTGAATCGGATGATGTACAGCAGGCATGGTATCCTCAGTTGCATTCTTTTGCAATCGGGCTGGCGGGGTCTCCAGACCTTGCCGCTGCACAGGAAGTTGCCGATCACATCGGCTCGGTTCATCATGAGATACACTTTACTTTACAGGAAGGACTGGACGCCATTCAGGATGTGATATACCATCTTGAAACTTACGACGTAACAACAATCCGTGCATCAACACCAATGTATCTTCTTGCAAGAGTTATAAAATCAATGGGTATAAAAATGGTCCTGTCAGGTGAAGGTGCTGATGAGATCTTCGGAGGATATCTTTATTTTCATAAAGCTCCTGATCCAAAAGCATTTCATGAAGAGACTATACGAAAATTGGGAAAGCTTCATCTATATGATTGTCTCCGCGCGAATAAATCTCTTGCAGCATGGGGTATCGAAGGTCGTGTTCCTTTTCTGGATAAAGAATTTCTTGATGTCGCTATGAGGCTTAATCCAAAAGATAAAATGGCAGGAGAAGGAAAAATGGAAAAATGGATTTTGAGGAAAGCGTTTGAAAGCTATCTGCCTGAAAAAATTGCATGGCGACAGAAAGAACAATTTTCAGATGGTGTCGGATACGGCTGGATCGATACATTGAAAAAAGTTGCTGAAGAACAAGTTAGTGATGAACAACTTAGCAACGCGAAATTCCGGTTTCCTGTAAATCCTCCCATGACAAAAGAAGAATACAGGTACAGAAGCATCTTTAGCGAACTCTTCCCTTCAGATTCAGCCGCAATGTGCGTACCCTCTGTAAAATCAGTCGCATGTTCAACCCCGGAAGCTCTCGCCTGGGATGCTTCTTTTCAGAATGCAAATGACCCTTCAGGAAGAGCCGTCAAATCAGTTCACAACTATGGCTACAAATAAGAATGTATGAATATTATTGAAAAAAAAATTCAGGTCAATAAAACCGCGACTTACTATACAATTCTCCCTGGCTCGTCAGAAGTAAAAGATGTCTGGATCGTGATCCACGGTTATGCTCAGCTTGCAAAAGATTTTATTCACGAATTCGAATTCCTGTCTGATAGCAAAACACTTATTGCAGCTCCTGAAGGGTTGTCAAAATTTTATTTCCGTGATAAGATCGGCGCATCATGGATGACAAAGGAAGACCGTGAGAATGAGATCGGGGACTATCTTAACTATCTCGATAAATTATTTAATGAACTTAAAAGTAATTTTAATTTTAAAATAGAGGATGTTGAAGTAAATCTTCTTGGATTTTCTCAGGGTGTTCATACAGCCGTAAGATGGTTCACTCACACTGATGAACGAATAAAAAGACTAATACTGTATTCATCGGATTTCCCAACAGATGCCGATTTCAATAAGCTCAAAGATAAATTAGTAAACTCCGAAATGTTTTTTATTTATGGAACCAAGGATGAGATTATCGGACAGAAGCGATTACAGGAGACTCAACAATTGCTTAGGGAACACGAAATAAATTTTACTAAAATGACATTTGACGCGGGTCACAAAATTGAAAAGACTGTTTTAAGAAAGATCATAAAATAAAAAACCCTGCCTCATTGCTGAAGCAGGGAAAATATATGTTGCATTAAAAAAAATTACTGGCCCAGATATGCTTTCAGGGCTTTACTTCTCGATGCCTGTCTTAACCTTCTTATCGCTTTTTCCTTTATCTGTCTTACTCTTTCTCTTGTTAGTTTATATTTATCACCGATCTCCTCCAATGTAAGAGGGTTTTCTTTTTCAAGACCGTAATAGAGTTTTACAACTTCTTTTTCCCTTTGTGATAATGTATCAAGCGCCCTGTCAATTTCAATCCTCAAAGAATCTTTCAGCAAAGCTACATCAGGCATCTTCTCCTGTTTGTCGGGCATTATATCGATCAGCTTGGTATCCTCGCCGTGAATGCTTGGAGCATCCATTGAAACGTGGCCTCCGGAATTCTTCAGTGTTTCCTGAACCTCATACACGCTCATATCAAGCTTCTCGGCTATCTCCAGAACATTCGGTACTCTCTCGTTCTTCTGCTCTAGCTCACTTATGGTTTTAGCGATCTTGCTTTTTTGCTGTACAATATTCAGAGGCAGTCTGACTACTCTTGACTGTTCCGCCAGCGCCTGTAATATAGACTGTCTTATCCACCATACTGCATACGAAATAAATTTAAATCCTCTTGTTTCATCAAACTTTTTCGCGGCTTTTATCAATCCTAAATTTCCTTCATTAATAAGATCGTTCAGTGAAAGCCCCTGGTTCTGATATTGTTTGGCAACACTGACAACGAATCTTAAATTTGCTTTTACAAGAAGGTCGAGAGCTCTTTTATCACCCTTCTTGATCTTCTTCGCACATTCTATTTCCTGTCCTACCGTTAAAGGAGTCGTCTTGCTGATCTCCTTTAAATAAATATCCGTTGATTGATTTTCCCTGCTGGTATATTGTTTACCTAGTTTCATATTATAAAATTTTTGCTTTTTTGAATATTAATTCAGGTGAGTTATTGTTTGAAACAATTTCTGTACTGATTAACTTTACTTTTAAGATTTTTGAAATGCCTTTGTATCTGAATTCATTAGACGATAAAAGAGGCAACTTAGTTTCTGAACACATTGCTATAACTATTGCATCACGTAAAGTGTTTCCGGTTTTTTTTTTTTATTTCCCTCATTGCTTCACTGATCTTCAGCGAATATCTGAATGGAATTCCGAGTATACCGACATTACCAAACATCTTTTTCGTGTTTTCGATCATCTTCGGACTTTTGCATTCTGAAAAGAGCTCCGAAGCATTTATCACTGATGTATAACATCCGTCAAAGATTGCCAGACATCTGGATAACAACGTTGTTTCAACTGCATTGCTTTTCAAATGATCCGAAAAAATATCCGTATCCAGAAATATTTCAAATTTATTCTTCAATTGATCCTGTTGCTTTATCTTTAAAAGAACTGTATGTTAATTTGAACTCCGTTTTAATTGCTAAAAGCCCGACAATATTATTATCGGGCTTTTAGATAATCTTAATAACTATATGAGTCAGTGATCATAAAAATCTTTTATGATAAATGGAGTTCAGAACCTCTATTCCACATTGCCAAGAAAATCTATCTTGTCCTCTTTTCTGAGTGTCACGATAGCTTTCTTCCTGTCAGCACGATGTCCTTCAAATCTTCCCTTCTTGGTCATCTGTGATTTTCTTTTACCTTTGGCTACGATAGTTCTGACCTTGGAAACTTTTACTTTGAACTTTTTCTCTACAGCACTGGCAATTTCGATCTTGTTACAATCTATTCCAACCTCAAACGAATACTGATTAAGAGCTTCCTGCATCCCGGTATTTTTTTCGGTAATAAGAGGTCTGACTAAAATCGTTTTCATAAATTTGAATCTCTTTGTTTAATTAATTAGACTTTTGCACAAAATATCCACTGCAGACTTTTGCAGCAATATCAGTTTGTTATTTAACAGATCATATGTTGCAGCTTTATCCGAGATAAGTACATTCAGCTTTTCAAGATTTCTTCCTGATTTATAAACATTATCATTCTTTTCCGATAAAAGCAGAAGGGTCTTTTTGTCTTCGATCTTCAGCGCTTTGAGAATATTAAAAAGATCTTTGGACTTTGGTGCTTCAAATGTAAAATCTTCAATGATCATCAGTTCATTCTCTTTTGCTTTTAAGCTTAAAGCACTTTTACGTGCAAGCCTGGCTGCTTTCTTCGGGATCTTCAGCTTGTAAGTATGAGGTACCGGTCCGAAAATGCTTCCGCCTCCGACCATTATAGGTGAACGGCTTGTACCCTGTCTAGCGCGTCCTGTTCCTTTTTGTCTGAATGGTTTCTTGCCTCCGCCTCTCACTTCGCTTCTGCCTTTTGTCTTATGTGTCCCCTGCCTTTGATTGGAAAGGTACGTTCTGACAGCCTGGTAGATCAGGTGATTGTTCGGATTTTCCATTTCAAATATTTCCTTGGGCAGATTTATTGTCTGTCCTGATTCCGAGCCATCGAGCTTATAGATTTTTAATTCCATTATTAGTTTTTATAAATTTCAACCAGTCCGGTCTTTGATCCGGGCACTGCGCCTTTTATTAATATCAAATTAGAATCGCTGAATATTTTTACGATACGCATGTTCCTTACTGACACAGTATCATTACCCATTCTTCCTGCCATTCTCTGCCCTTTGAAAACCCTTGATGGGTATGAGCTTCCTCCTATAGATCCGGGAGCACGTTCCCTGTCACTCTGTCCGTGTGTTCTTACACCTCCGGCAAAACCGTGACGCTTTACAACTCCCTGAAATCCTTTTCCTTTTGAAACTCCAGTCACCTTTACTATATCGCCTTCCTTAAAAATATCTACTTTTATTGTATCGCCTTCCTTCAATTCTCCCTTATCAAAATCCCTGATCTCTTTAAGATGTCTGAGAACAGGCACTTTGATCTTTTTGAATTTCCCGGTCAAAGGTCTTGTGGAATTCTTTTCCTTCTTTTCCGAAAACCCGATCTGAATGGATTCATATCCTTCTTTATCCTTGCTCTTTATCTGTGTAACATAACAGGGACCGGCTTCGATAACCGTACAGGGGACTGCATTACCATCTTTTTCAAAAACGGTTGTCATGCCGATTTTTTTTCCTAATATGCCTATCATAATTTATTAAGTTTTGCTTTTACTTTTCGATTATACTTTTATTTCAATATCAACACCACCGGGAGGATCTAATTTGGTTAGAGCATCAATTGTTTTATTGGATGAATTCAGAATGTCTATCAATCTTTTATGTGCCCGCGTTTCAAACTGCTCACGAGACTTTTTGTCAACATGAGGAGATCTTAAAACAGTGTAAACATTTTTCTTCGTCGGTAATGGTATCGGTCCGCTAACAATCGCACCGGTGGACTTTATTGTTTTAATTATTCTTTCAGTCCATTTATCAAGTAACGTATGATCGTAAGACTTTAATTTGATTCTGATTTTTTGTGATGCCAACTTAATTAAATTTATTTGTTAATATTATTCAATGATTTTTGTAACAACACCTGCACCCACTGTTCTTCCGCCTTCTCTGATAGCGAACTTCAATCCGTCTTCCATCGCGATGGGAGTGATCAGCTCGATCACAAGCTTTTCAACATTGTCACCGGGCATTACCATCTGAATATTTTCAGGTAAATGAACAACACCGGTTACGTCGGTTGTTCTGAAATAAAACTGAGGCCTGTAGTTTGTACTGAAAGGTGTATGTCTTCCGCCTTCCTCTTTTGCAAGTATATAAACCTGAGCTTCGAATTTTTTGTGCGGCGTGATTGAACCTGCTTTAGCAAGAACCATCCCTCTTTCAATTTCATTTTTATCCACACCTCTTAATAGCAATCCGCAGTTAAATCCTGCTACTGCTTCGTCTAATTCTTTGTTGAACATTTCAGCACCGGTCACAACCGTTTTCTTCTTTGCTCCGAGTCCGATAAGCTCAACTTCCTCTCCGACTTTAACTTTTCCTCTTTCAATTCTTCCCGTAGCAACTGTTCCTCTACCGGTAATGGAAAATACATCTTCCACTGGCATCAGGAATGTCTTGTCAATATCCCTCTTAGGCTGCGGAATGTATGAATCAACTGCTGCCATCAGGTCAAAAATTGGCTTAAGTCTTTCGTCATCTGCCGTTGAAGCAGGGTCTACACCGGCTTCCATAGCTTTCAACGCGCTTCCTCTAACGATCGGTATATCATCACCCGGATAATCATAACTATTCAGGATATCTCTTAATTCAGATTCAACAACTTCTAATAACAATTCTGCATCATCCGTTGTTTTTTCCTGGGCATAGATCATATCGACTTTATTTAAAAATACAACAATTGCCGGAACTCCAACCTGTCTTGCGAGCAAAATGTGCTCCTTAGTCTGCGGCATTGCTCCGTCAGTAGCAGCAACTACGACAATTGCTCCATCCATCTGTGCAGCACCTGTGATCATATTCTTGATATAATCGGCGTGTCCGGGACAATCAACGTGAGCATAGTGTCTGTTCTCTGTTTCATATTCAACGTGTGCGGTAGCGATCGTAATTCCCCGTGCTCTTTCTTCGGGAGCTTTGTCAATGGAATCGAAAGCTCTTACTTTTGAATAGCCCTTTTTACCAAGAGCCATTGTAATTGCCGCTGTCAATGTCGTCTTTCCATGATCAACGTGACCTATCGTTCCAATGTTTACGTGAGGTTTGCTCGCGCTATATTTCTCTTTAGCCATTTGTTATTTCTCCTTAACGCTATTTATTTTATTAATTAATTTTTTGTAGTTGATATAAAATATCTTATTTCAATTTAAGAAACTTAAGAATTTCCATAAGGCCCCTGAAAATTTTTGAACTTTTAAGTACAGTTTCACAATCAAAAAGCATAAATTCCAAATCCAAAATCGTAAATCCCAAATCTAAAATCGTAAATTCCAAATCCAAAATCGTAAATCCCAAATCTAAAATTAAAATTGTGGGTCAGGGAGGAATTGAACCTCCCACCTCGTGCTTATAAGGCACGCGCTCTAACCATCTGAGCTACTGACCCTGGATGGAAAATCATTTATATTATAAATACTCTTTAATATAAACTCTTTTTATAGAACGACTTAAGTGTCTAATCTACGAGTTATACCCCGTCATAAACGGGACTGACCCTAATGAAATTTTAAAGAACGCCTTACTGTATTAAGCTACTTTTTCTTTTCCTTTTACTTTTTCAATTATCTGATCTGAAATACTTCTCGGTGTTTCATCATAATGTGCAAACTGCATTGTGTATATTGCCCGGCCCTGTGTCATTGATCTCATTGTAGTTGCATATCCAAACATTTCGGAAAGCGGAACAGTTGATTTAATAACCTGTGCATCGTTTCTTTGCGCCATACCTTCAATCTTACCTCTTCTTGAGCTTAAGTCACCCATTACATCACCCA
>JBDTLQ010000130.1:0-8033 GCA_039934715.1 Ignavibacteria bacterium
CGTCGGAAGTTCCTGCAAAAATTGTCGAAGATGCAGCATCGAAAACAAGTGAGGTCACCGATCCCACCGGTCCGTTAAGGCTGTGCCGGTAATCAGTCGCGAATAACGTTTGAGTCAGAAATAATAGAGGATACATGATAAATATTTCATTGCAGAATTATAAAAAGTTTAGCTTAAGGAAATAGTATGATCTGATGTAAGATACACAAAAAAATATTTACAGAAACTACATTGCTTTGACCGATGTGAAGCCATGTGAAGCTCTATCCATTTTTAATTTTTGTTGTTATTAAAAAACAGAATCGCTAATTTAATTTTATTTTTTAATAATGGAATTATCTGAACAAGTTGTAAATCTTTTTCTACTTGCATTGCCAATAGCATGCATTGCCTGGACTATTACACATGAAGAATTATTCAGAGAGCCCAGAGAGTTTTGTACGAAAAGATCTCATTCAGGTAAGACAGTATTGCAGCGTAAGTTCTTTTATATTTTTACATGTGAATATTGTTTCAGTCACTATGTTGCCATTCTATTTTTAATATTTACAAGGTTCCATCTTTTGTTTGATGACTGGCGCGGATACATCATCGGCGGCTTTGCTCTGGTATGGATCGCCAATATTTACATGAGCATATTTGGGCTCGTAAGGGTCGGATTGAAGAAAGAAAAAATGGACGCTGACATTGAGGAGATCAAGCTCATGGAGGAAAAGAAAAAAATTAATTAATGATCACAATTGTCAGAGCGAATGAAAAGAACAGTGAACTGCTTGCACATATTGGCAAAATATCATTTATAGAATCTCATGGTATCAGCGCTTCTCCCGAAAATATAAATACGTATGTTGCTGAGAATTACAATGAAGATGTATTCAATAAAGAACTGAGTGACCTAAAAAATATTTATCATATCATTTATCATAATAATTGTCCTGCCGGTTATTCTCAGATCGTCCTGAATTCAGATCATTCAAATATTAAAATAAAAAATGCTACAAAGCTGGATCGTCTTTATTTATTAAAAGAATATTATGGTCTGAAACTGGGATATGAACTTCTTAAGTTTAATATTGAACTATCTCAAACGAATAAACAGACCGGAATGTGGCTATTCGTTTGGAAAGAAAATCAACAGGCAGTCAGGTTCTATGAAAAAACCGGATTCAATATTGTTGGCAGCCACGATTTTAAACTGACTGACACACACTCAAATCCCAACCATCAAATGCTTCTCAGATATTGAAAATCAAGTACAATCAACTTTTATTCCAAAATAATAATTTAGTTAATGCCTGAAGGTCCATCTATTATTCTGCTGAAAGAAGAAGTTAGTCAGTTCACAGGGAAAAAAGTATTATCGGTAAGCGGCAACAGTAAAATTGATCAGAGCCGTCTGCTGAATAAAAAAATAATTTCCTTTCAAAGCTGGGGTAAACATTTCCTGATCTGCTTTAAAGACTTCACAGTGAAGATACATTTAATGATGTTCGGAACTTACAGAGTAAATGAAAAAAAGGACAGACCCGTGCGTTTGAATCTGACATTCAGGAATGGTGAAATAAATTTCTATTCCTGCTCAATTAAAATTCTTGAAGGAGATGTGAATTCACATTACCAATGGAACACTGATGTAATGAATGATGAATGGGATCCGAAAGAAGCAAAAGTAAAATTAAAAAAAGTGCCTGACAAACTGGTTTGTGACGCTTTGCTTGAACAGGATATTTTTGCCGGAGTAGGGAACATAATAAAGAATGAGGTTCTGTATCGTGTAAAGGTGCATCCTGAATCTACAGTTAAAGATCTTCCTGCTCACAAAATAAAAAAGATCATTGATGAAGCACGGAACTATAGTTTCGAGTTTCTGAACTGGAAAAGAAATTATGAATTAAAGAAACACTGGCTCGCGCATACGAAAAAATTATGTTTAAGATGCGATCTTCCAATTGTTAAAAAATATACAGGGACTAAGCGCCGCCGGAGTTTCTTCTGTGTGAATTGCCAGAAATTATACAATTGAAAAATGTCGGAAGATATACAGCTCTGGATTTTGAACAAGAACATATTAATGAAATTTGAAAGCGTTATTATAAAGACATAATAAAAAATTCATATAAATGGAAATAGGGATAGACAGTTTTGCAGCAGCGGATGTAGGAAGCGGTGAAGGCCGTGCGCAAAAAAGCAGGATCGCGTTGGCTCAATTGCTGGAAAGAATTGTGCAGTCAGATAAAACCGGGCTGGATGTTTTCGGGATCGGGGAACATCACCGCAAGGAGTTTCTGGATTCCGCGCCGGTAATAATTCTTGCAGCCGCGGCCACACTCACGAAAAGCATACGCCTTACCAGCGCCGTGACAGTGCTAAGCGCTGCGGATCCCGTCAGAGTATTTCAAAACTTCGCGACACTTGATCTTGTTTCCGGCGGTCGGGCGGAAATGGTTGCCGGTAGAGGATCCTTTACCGAAGCATTTCCTTTGTTCGGGCTTAATCTTGAAGATTACGATGAACTCTTTTCAGAAAAACTCGGACTACTTCTGAGTATCCGCGATAATGAATTCGTTACATGGTCAGGTCAGTTTCGTCCATCTCTTTATGATCAGGCAATTTATCCGAGACCGCTTCAGGATCCGTTTCCAATATGGATAGGAGTCGGCGGCACTCCTTCTTCTTTTGTGAGAGCCGGAACTTTAGGCTTGCCGCTGATGGTCGCAATTATCGGAGGTGAGACTCACCGCTTTCGTCCTCTTATTGATCTGTACAGACAGGCAGGTGAAAGAGCAGGTCATTCTCCTGAAAAATTAAAGGTTGGATTACATTCTCTTGGTTATGTGGCTGACACAACACAGAAAGCAATTGAAGAATATTATCCCGGCTACGCGAAGATCTTTACAAAGATAGGAAGAGAGCGCGGCTGGCCGCCTGTTACCCGGGAACATTTTGATACACAGAGAGGACCGCGCGGAGCTTTCCTCATAGGCGAACCGAAAGAGGTTGCTGAGAAGATCATTCGTCACAGTGAAGCTCTCGGCGGGATCTCAAGACTTACTTTTCAAATGGACAATGCTGAATTGACACATGAACAGCTAATGCACGCAATAGAACTTATAGGTACTCGTGTTGCTCCTCTGGTGAATGGTTAGTTGTTAGATTTTTGAATCAGCAAAAAAAATTATTTCCTTCATAGTTTTTTATAAATATTCCGGATACATTCAAAAAAAATATTAACTGAAACTTTGAACAGTAAGAGTTAAATTATCCAGCCCTTGCAAAATAATAGTTTAAGAAGACGCGTTGGAATTTTCACACAGATCTTTGTGAGAGCTCATTTATCTTTTCATTCAGCCAGTGCTTTTGGATCAGCAGCGTGCTCTTATCAAGTTTCTGTTTTAGCTTTTCAATATTAAACTCATTGAAATTCATTTTGAGTCTGATCAGTTCATTTACAAAAGAAAGAAAGTTCATGTATCTTTTTTTTGTATTATCCTTCATTAGTTTTGAATGTCTTAAATAATGTCTGAAAGCATCAATGTTTGACAGCGCGGTTTCTAAAAAACTTAATTCATAAAGACATTTCAGTATCATTGATTTAATATCATTCTTGAAATAAAGATTATCGTTTGTAGAAATAAGCAGATCATTGAAATTGATCCTGTTGCAATGCTCAAGGGTTTTTTCAAAGTTCTTTTGGAGATAATTCAGGTGCGCGTTTGAATAAGCGAGGATGCTGGTCCGGCTTTCCTCACTGACAAAATTTATGAATTCAGAAATGAACTTCTTAAGAATTTTAATTTCCTTCTGCATAACGCAGAGTATAAGAATGTTCCGGTATAAGTTCAGATTAATAAAATCTTTTTTCTTGTGTGAAAGAACATTAAATCTCACCATCTCCAGCAAAAAATTCAGAAACTCCTTATTGTAAGATGAATCACCTCCGTCTATTTTATCTATATAATAAACCTGCATTGCCGAATAGATATTCTTCTTATCTATCTTCGCAAGTAATCCGAAGTGATCTCGAAAATATTGTTTCGCCTTCAAAAAATAGCTCTCGTCATTATTATTAAGGAAACATAACCATATATAGTAATAAATTATAAGCAGGGGCGAGTCTTCAAAATCCTTCAGATGATCCCCGATATATTGAAGTGAATGTTTCAGAAAGCCAAAGCTGTGCTTTATATTTACTCTCTGTTCCTCAACCCTGAGATATAGCGAATTCTCCATTAGTATGATCATGAACAGTTTTATTGTGCCTGATATCTGTTCATTCCGGAAGCTATCCGTCAGAGTCCTGTCCACAAGTAAAAAGCTTTTCATTTCATATATGAAGTTTTTATTCTGATAGTAATCCTGGTCTTTTGATCTGTTTGAATTAATTTTTTTCTCGAATGAATTAATTTTTTTTTCAGCAAGATCATACAGATCCCTGTTCTTCATTTCCTCTATCAGCAACCTTTCATAAGCAGGATCTTTTGTGATAAGATTGTATTGTAAAAATTTTTCCGCAAGAATGGTCAGGTCGGAAAAGAGATTTCGTATATAAGTTTCCTTAAACTTTGCCTTCCCCATCAGATTACCGAATAAATTTTCCATAGTTAAATTTCTTACGGAATATTCAGGGTGATATTTTTTCAATAGATCAAAAAGCTGAACAACTTTTTTGTTCTTATTATGAAATGGAGTGTTCAGAAAATCTTCAAACGAAGAGAGTTCTTTTCCGGTGAATGTCTTTAGAATTTGTATGGCGGAGTTTGTATTCACAGGTCCGAAATTACAAACCATTGTTGTCACCTTAAAGTCAGGATGTAAGATTTTTCACCAGAGAGGCTTTTTCACCACAGGGGCACAGAGACACAGAGATAACAAGAATAAAATTTTCGGATTAAAAATTTTTGATCAAAATATAATGCAAATATATCTTAATTTTTTCCCTGTGGCACAGTGACTCAGTTTTTGACAGTCCGTAAATTTCAAAATTACAAAAAAGGAAATGCTTAAGTTTGCTGACCGGGATTTTTCAGATTCTTACCGCTTCTGTTACCGAGCCCGTCGTACGCGGCATATTTATAGAGATCGTGGAAGGTAGGATAGTTGAAAACTGTCGCGATGATATTATCAAGAGTCTTTTTGTCCTGGACAAGAGTCATACCGTAATGAATTAATTCAGTCGCGAACCTGCCTAAGATGTGCACTCCCAGTATAACCTTCGAATCGTTGTCAAAAACTATTTTGAGAAATCCGTCATCGGGTGATCCCTGAATCTTTCCGCGCGCTATGTTGCAGACGCGGCTGATGCCTGTGTTAAATTTTATTCCCTTTTGCGCGGCTTCCTGCCCGGTCATTCCAACCATTGAAACTTCAGGAACTGTATATATACCGTAAGGAAAAACTTTCGAAACGCTGTCAAGATCTTTTGTATCAAACATATGTGATATTGCCACACGGCCCTGGTCTATACCTGTGCTTGCAAGTGTTGGAAATCCAATAACGTCACCGACCGCGAATATGTGAGGTACATTGGTTCTGTAATGTTCGTTGACAATGATAGTTTCACGGCTGCCTGTTTGAATACCTGCGTTTTCACAATCCAGCTCCCTGATATTACCGCACCTTCCTGCCGCATACAGCACCATGTCAGTTTCAAGATTGTCACCATTTTTAAGTGTCAGCTTAATTTTTTCTTTTTCATTTTTAGGAACCGAGAATTTTTCTACACATGTATTGAAAAAAATTTCAATCCCGTATTTTTTTGTCTGTGCTACAAGCACTTCAGCAATTTCGGAATCAAGAAAGGGAAGGATCTTATCGTGATTGTTTATCAGATAAACTTTTACACCCATTGCCGCATAGATCGTTGCATATTCAAAGCCGATGACACCTGCTCCTATTACACAAAGAGAGCTCGGAAACCTGTGAATATTAAGTATAGAATCGGAATCATGAATTCTTTTACCGTCAAATGGAATTTCGGGAGGGTTAACAGGATAAGAACCGGTCGCAACAAGAATATTTTTTGCTTCGAGAATAACTTCCTCTTTACCCTTTACTAAGATGTGATGATCATCAATAAAGGAACCCACTCCATTGTAAACGTCAACTCCATGGCATTCAAGATTTTTCTTTACTTCACTTTCCATATCAGCTATGGCAACATCGCGTCTGTAAGTAAACCCGTCATGCTTGGTTTTTATAGAACGGTTTTCCGATTGTTCAAAGATCTGTTTCTCATACACACGTGAGAAATACAGTGCGGTTTCTTTAAGTGCTTTAGAAGGAAGAGTTCCTGTCTGAACCCCTGCTCCGCCATAAAGATGAGACTTTTCCACAAGCGACACCTTCTTGCCGAAGTATGCAGCCTTTACTGCAGCTTTTTCACCGGCCGGTCCTGAACCGATAACTATAAGATCATATACTTTATTTTTTTTCACGATCGAACTGTATTCAAACTGGGATGAATAGGGAATAATAATTTTTGTTGATCAAATTATATAAAACCAATTGAAAGTTCAAAGCTATAGGAGTTCGCACAAACTTCATTAATAAGACTTAAGTTCACAACAAAAACTTGAACCCTGATGACACAGATTTAGCTGATTATCACTGATCTTTAAGATTTTTTTTTTAAAAGATATGGAAAGCCCTTATGAAATTGTAGTTTTGTAAGGAGTATGAAGAAATAGATTGTTTTCCTATAACAATTTTTTTTTCCCTGCGTAAGAGTTTATATATTTAAGTCAACTGAAACTTTTTGAGTTAAACACAGTCACAAATATTATTATAATCCCTCAATTTAAAACAAAGGAGTAGAACCAAAATGAAAAAATTACCTAAGTTATTATCTCTGATCGTTATGCTTTTTTTAGCATCCGGTATTTATTCTGAAACCATTGCAGCATCTGTAGTTCCTGACTACACAGGTACCTGGAAGATCTCTTTTTATGATGCTTCCGGTAAACAACAGGGAGTAAGAACTCTAACCGTTTCCGACGACGGATCTATTTCAGATAAGGCAAATATCAATATTGCCAATACAGTTTACCTCACGGAAATTTCAGCATCTGTTTCACCTGACGGCAAGGTCACGGACGGAACACTCACCGATACTTACAAGATAGAAGTAGTTGGCAGCATGACAGGAAATTTTACCGAAACAGAAGGAGCCGGTCAATGGAAATATTACGGTAAGACCGGAACATGGAAAGCCGAAAGATCCACTAAAGCAACTAAGTAGTTTAGCAGTTAAATAGTTAAGTAGTTAAATGGTTAAATAGTTAAGTAGTTAAGTAGTAAATTGTAAACAGTGATCAATGTACTACTGTTGAACAATAAGCATCAAACTATTTAACTATTTAACTATTACAGTCCGTCTAGGGAATTATTCTCGTAACAAATTTCACCGAGTTGTTATACACGATCAGGATGTCGGATAAATTTGTATTATTATCTCCGTTCACATCAGTCACTTTATAACCCGTTATAAAATTTATAGCGCCGTTGTAACAGGAAATTATATCTGTAAGATTTATTGTACCGTCCTGATTTATGTCACCGCTGTAAAGTCCAAACTTAAGAGGAGCAGTGTCAATCTGCGCCAGATTATTTCCGAAAGCCGATGAACTGTTTGCTGTAAAATCATACTCGTCATAATTCATCAATGGCTGAAAATTCAGATTGCCTGAAATAAAATTTGAAGTTGTATAATTTACCTTGTTCCAGGTTTCGATAGAATTCCTGTGCCGGAGTTGGATGTAAAATGGTTTTCCGGATTTAAGGGAATAGCCATCAAAGTTAATTCGTGCGGTACCGGTTGAATCCGTCTTTATTCTTGTTGAATCAAATTTTGCATAAGGCGGATAAACATCTCTGAGTATAACCTTAATTGTATCGGGTACCATTAAGTTTGTCGAGGAATTATAAAATCCCTGGATCAAAGATTTCAGCAAAAGTGTCTTTGGCTTATATCCAAATTGTATCCCCCAGCCGTATAATGTTCCAGTGTCACCCGGAATGCCGTCATTTATTTTAAG
>JBDTLQ010000131.1:0-7929 GCA_039934715.1 Ignavibacteria bacterium
TCATAACCAGAAGCAACGGGCAAGATGTATTCGTACACTTCAAAGCTATCAATGCTGACGGTTATAAGAAACTTGACGAAGGCGATCAGGTAGAATTTGAAGTTGAAGACGGAGCAAAAGGTCCTCAAGCTGCTAATGTAACAAAAGTTGATTAATTTTCATTAAGCAATTAAAAGCCCGTGATTTATTTCACGGGCTTTTTTTATTTATATCTGTTATCTTTTATAATATCTTCTGCCAGTAACCAACATCGATCCACTTCCCGAATTTGAATCCTACTTCCGAAAAATGTGCGCACTTAAGAAATCCAAACTTTTCATGAAGCGCAATGCTTGCATCATTTGGTAATGCGATCCCTCCCATCACTCTGTGAAATCCTCTGTTCTTCAAAGCTTCGATCAAAGCTTCCAAAAGTTTTATCCCGATACCTTTGCCGGTGTGATCTATATCTACGTAAACAGTTGATTCAACCGAATATCTGTAAGCCGGACGGGACTTCCATCCTGACGCATAGGCATAGCCTTTAATCTTTCCTTTATCCTCAAATACCAGCCATGGGTATTTCTTTATTATGAAAGCCACCCTTGTCTCAATTTCTTTCGTATCGATCTCATCTTCCTCAAATGTAATTACAGTATTTTTAATGTAATAATTATAAATGCCGCAAATATCCTTCGCGTCATGTGATCTTACATTACGGATCATAGCTGCAAATTATTTTTGTAGCTTTTCGATCGTCTTCTTAGCGTTGGAATTTGTCGGATCAAGCTCAAGAGACTTTTTATAATTTTCAATGGCCAGCTGTTTGTTTCCATTTACCATGTATGCTTCGCCCAGGCTGTCATAGACATTGGATGAGTTGGGATATGCCTCAACGTTCAGCTTAAGGATCTCTACCGCTTCCTTATTTTTTCCCAATTGCAAAAGCTGATATCCAAGATCATTAAGCTGGTTCTCTTTGAAATTGTAACCGGAGGCGTCACCATTCTTTAATTCATAGTATTTGCTGACTGCGGCATCAATATCTTTTTCTATGATTGTCTGAAGGAGCAGGTCTGTCAGGGAAAGTTTTGAATCTTCAACGTTCATAAGCTCAACATCAAATATCAGAGTCGCATCCGGAGGAATAATATTTCCTGCTCCCTTTGCGCCATAACCCAGTTCAGGTGGAATGATCAGCTGAAACTTATCCCCTACGTTCATCAGAGCAATTCCCTCATCCCATCCTTTTATTACCTTACCTTCACCAAGTACGAACCCGATCGGTGCATTCCTGTCACGTGATGAATCAAATTTTTTACCGTCGGTCAGATAGCCGGTGTAATGTACTTCTACTTCTTTACCGTTCTGAGCTTTTGGACCGCTGCCTCTTTCAACGATAATGTACTTTAGTCCGCTTGAAGTTGTATTTGTGTCTTGTGCCATTGAGTAGTTTAATAAGGCATACAAAAAGAATATTGCCGTTAATAGTTTTTTCATTGTTGTTTTATTTTGGTTAAATATTTTTTTCTATAGTAATTATTTCCGCGAGGCTTTCTTCAACTTCCTCCCGGCTGAGATTTCCTTTTGATAGTTCTTCGTCGGTATGATCCAGCAGACGTTCATAAAATTTTATTCCTTTCTTATCAATTCCTTCCACCTCTTCATCTATCATCTCAAACAAAATATCTTCAGCCTTTGAATACTGTCCGGACATTTCAAAATATTCAAATACCTGCTGTTTGAACGCAGGAGTGAATTTTAGCTTTGACAATGTCCCGGTCAGGAAATTAATTCTGTCATAATAATTTTTTGCATCCGGAATTTCTTTTGTAAGAACAGCCTCAACATACAGGTAAAGAGATTTATTATAGACGTCAACACTTTCCTTAGCTTTTCCTTTCCCGATCAGTATGTCCCCGTATTCTTTTAAAAGTTCGGCAGAGATGAGGCATCTGCCTGCATACACATCCGAAGTTTTCATAAGCTGCATCACATCTTCAATATTAAGAATGCTGATCAGCTTCAGATCTATACCGACTATGGTCTTTGCAGCCGATTCGATTTCAGTCTGCGCGTCATCAAAATTTTTTCTTTCCTTATTAAGTAAAACTTTCTCAAGTACTGACACAAGCATCTGTGTCATCTTCATGAAATAATCTCTCTGCAGCATATTTTTCTTTTTTAAAATCTAAACCAATTCACCTTTTAAAATTGTAATTGCCTTTCCCGAAAGCAATACCCTGTCACCTTCTATCGTGACTGTCATCGAGCCCCCTCTCTCAGATGCCTGGAAAGCTTTCATTGATCTCTTGCCAAGTCTTTCACTCCAGAAAGGTGCAAGAACACAATGCGCCGAACCTGTTACAGGATCTTCGTTGATCCCTTTGGATGGAGCGAAAAATCTTGAAATGAAATCATAATTTTTATTATTCGATTTTGCAGTAATTATTGTTCCAAACTTGGGAAGCTTTTTCAGCAGCGAAAAATCAGGATCCACTTTTTTTACTTCATCATCTGAATATAATTCCACAAGGAAATGATGGTCGGTCATTCCAAGATAAACCGGTTTTACTCCAAGAGCTTTTTCAAGGTCAGGATTATCTGCAGACTTTGAAGGAGGATTTATAGGAAAGTTAAGCACGATCTCATCGCCGTTTTTCTTTGCGGTCAGGATTCCTTTATATTCCGTATGAAATACCGCTTCTTCATCAGGCTTGAGAATTTTTTCCTGCCATAAAATATGGGAGCTTGCAAGTGTCGCGTGTCCGCATAGTTCAACCTCAACTTTTGGAGTGAACCATCTGAGGCTGAAACCTTCATCGATCTTTTTCACAAAAGCTGTTTCGGACAAATTCATCTCTGCAGCTACATTAAGTAGCCATCCGTCGTCTTTGTTTTCATTAAGCAGGCATACTCCTGCAGGGTTGCCGGAAAATTTCTTATCCGTGAACGCATCTACTGTGAATATTTTTTCCATACTAAGATTAGATTAATTTAAAATTCCGCAAATCGTTATTGAGAATCAATTACAAATAAAAAAACCTGCTGGGGTGATTTAAGAATGCAATTATTGAGTATCGTCATTTTTCAGTTCTGTTAAATTGTTAAAATGTACTTCGTATACAAAAAGATTTTTTCTGTAAAAAGATCCTGAACATGTTAAGTCGAATTTTCTTTCAGAATATTTTCGTAAAAATTTTTTTCCAAATTTTTTTTTTGAGCACGTCAAAAATATTTTTATAGTCAATAGTGATATTTTTTAAAAACGTTTGCATTTAAAAAACATTTGTTATAATTTTACACATATAAATTTTCAATACACTTCTCTCATTAATTTTTTTTTCAGCAATAAAAATTGAATAATATTTTTTCAAGAAATATTTTTCTTAGTGACAATTTATCATACTCCCTGAACAAATTTTATTCCAACAAAAGACCAATCCCGTATTTTTACACAAATAATTTTAAGAAATTTTTCGTTAACACAAATAATTTTTATGTAAATGAAAATTAACAGGCTGTTTGTAAGCAAAGGTGTTTCAGCCTTTGACACTATAGAATTCGATACCCGTTCCTCAGTCATTCGCAACCCTGACGGCTCTATTGTTTTTGAAATGAATGACATCAAAGTTCCATCTCACTGGTCGCAAGTCGCGACGGATATTCTTGCACAAAAATATTTCCGAAAAGCAGGTGTTCCTCTTGTACTCAAGAAAGTTCAGGAGGATGGTATCCCGGACTGGCTTCAGAAAAGCGAACCCGATAATGAAAAGCTTAAGGATCTTCTCGACGAAGAAAAAATTACTTCCGAAAAAGATTCAAGACAGGTCTTCACACGTCTTGCAGGCTGCTGGACCTACTGGGGATGGAAGCATAACTACTTTAATTCCGAAGATGACGCAAAAAATTATTTTGAAGAACTCTGCTATATGCTCGCAATGCAGCTGGCTGCTCCTAATTCTCCGCAATGGTTCAATACTGGACTTAACTGGGCTTACGGAATTACCGGACCATCACAGGGCCATTTCTACATTGATCCGAAAACCGAAAAGCTCGTTACTTCTAAGGATGCTTATACACATCCACAACCGCACGCGTGTTTTATTCAGTCACTTTCGGATGATCTCGTTAATGAAGGCGGAATTATGGATCTATGGGTTCGTGAAGCGAGGTTGTTTAAGTATGGTTCAGGTACAGGTTCAAATTTTTCCAATGTTAGAGGTGTCAATGAACCGCTCAGCGGAGGCGGTAAATCTTCAGGGCTGATGTCTTTTCTGAGGATCGGTGACAGAAGCGCCGGCGCGATTAAATCAGGAGGCACTACACGGCGCGCCGCTAAAATGGTCACTCTCGACATGGATCATCCTGACATTGAAGAATATGTAAACTGGAAAGTAACTGAAGAGCAAAAGGTTGCTTCACTTGTAACAGGTTCTAAGCTCCTTAACTATCATCTTAACAAAATTATCAAAGCATGTCACGAAACTCACCCGGAAAATGACGGCTTTGACAGAAAGACAAACAAACAGCTTGCAGTTGCAATCTATGAAGCAAGAAAAGCACATACTCCGGAAAATTATATTGAAAGAGTTATACAGCTCTCGAAGCTCGGCTATAAGGAAATTGAATTTCCGGAATATGATACCGACTGGAATTCAGAAGCATATCTTACTGTCTCGGGACAAAATTCAAACAATAGTGTTCGTGCGACAAATGATTTCATGGAAGCCGTTCTTGACGACAGGGACTGGAATCTGTACTGGAGAACCGAGTTAAAAAAATCAGGAAAGGAAAACCGTCCTCCGAAACCATGCAAGACTTTAAAAGCAAGGGATCTCTGGGAAGACATCGCCTACTCGGCGTGGTCATCCGCCGATCCCGGAATTCAGTTTCATACAACTATTAATGAGTGGCATACTTGTCCTAACGGTGGTGAGATAAAATCATCGAACCCTTGTTCCGAATATATGTTCCTCGATGATACAGCATGCAATCTTGCTTCTCTTAATCTGATCAAGTACTATGATTTTGAAAAAAATAAATTTCAGATCGAGAAATACAGACATGCATCCCGATTGTGGACGATAGTCCTTGAGATCAGTGTTCTGATGGCGCAGTTTCCAAGCAAGAGCATCGCGAAGTTATCATATGATTACAGGACTCTCGGTCTGGGCTATGCAAATCTCGGCGCGCTTCTTATGATTCAGGGAATTCCTTATGACTCACAGGAAGCTCTTGCGGTTACGGGTGCACTTACGTGTATCTTACACATGACCTCTTATGCAACTTCGGCTGAAATGGCTAAAGAGATCGGATCGTTTCCAAGATATAAGGATAATGAAAATGAAATGCTGCGTGTGATCCGGAATCACAGACGTGCCGCTTATAATATCGCAGCTAATGAATATGAAGGATTGTCGCTTCCTCCTTTGGGAATAAATAAAAAGTTCTGTCCGGATGAACTGCTTGAGGCTGCAAGAAAAGATTCAGATATAGCGCTTGAGCTTGGTGAAAAATACGGTTACAGGAATGCGCAGGTTACTGTGATTGCTCCAACCGGTACGATAGGACTGCTTATGGATTGTGATACAACAGGTGTTGAACCGGATTTTGCCCTGGTAAAATTTAAGAAGCTTGCGGGCGGCGGATATTTTAAAATAATAAATGAATCAGTTCCTCCTGCGCTTAAGAATCTCGGATACAGCGCAAAGGAAATTGATGAGATAATTAAATATACAAAAGGTCATGGCTCACTTATCGGTTGTCCTAACATCAACGCGCAGTCATTAACCGAAAAAGGATTTACAAAAGAAATTTTAACCAAGATAGAGAAATCACTTCCATCAGTATTTGATATCAATTTTGCTTTTAATAAATGGACACTCGGTGCAGGCTTCTGTAAAAATGCGCTTGGGTTCTCTGAAGAGCAATTGGATGATCCAATGTTCAATGTGCTGAAGGAACTTGGTTTTAGTAAAGAACAGATCGAAGAAGCAAATGATTATGTTTGCGGGACAATGACTATCGAGGATGCGCCTTATCTCAGACAGGAGCATTATCCGATATTCGACTGCGCGAATAAATGCGGGAAAAAAGGTTCAAGATATATTACTGCCGATGCTCACATAAAGATAATGGCAGCAGCTCAGCCGTTCATCTCGGGAGCGATCTCGAAAACGATCAATCTTCCAAATCACGCGAACATTGATGACATGAAAAACGCTTACATGACATCCTGGAGATTGGGAGTTAAAGCTAACGCACTTTATAGGGATGGATCAAAATTATCACAGCCGTTAAATACGATCAAAGATGATGAAGCGATCCTTATTGAAAGCGGTGAAGATATAAGTCATGAAGTTTTAAGAACACATGACATTGTCAAAGTAGCCGAGCGTATAATTCACAGATACATCGCGAAAAGGAGAAAGCTTCCTTTCAGAAGAAAAGGATATACACAGAAGGCGAAGATCGGTATTCATTCGGTTTATCTCCGCACGGGAGAATATGAGAATGGTCAGCTTGGAGAAATTTTCATTGACATGCACAGGGAAGGCGCGGCTTTCAGAAGCCTGATGAATTGTTTTGCGATCGCGATCTCTCTCGGATTGCAGCATGGCGTTCCGTTGGAAGAATTCGTAGACGCGTTTGTTTATACGAGATTTGAACCAAACGGAATTGTCATCGGGAATCCGAATATAAAAATGAGCACTTCTATCATTGATTATTTATTCAGGGAGCTTGCCGTCACTTATCTGGGCAGGAATGATCTTTCACATATTGAAAATCATGCCGAGCTTCAGCGCTCTCCGATTGATGCCATCTCTAAGCTTGAAGGGGATAATGACTTTGATGAAGAAGAGATCTACAGCGAAAGGATAATCGAAGAACATCCTCCTGTAAAAGATGTTCCGGCAAATCCCGGTTCATCATCTGTTAAAGCCGAAACAAAAATAAAGTTATCTTCCAATGGTACGACTATGGATAAAATTAAAGAAGCGAAGCTGAAAGGTTATACCGGGGATATTTGTGTATCATGCGGTAGCGTGACGATGGTAAGAAACGGTACCTGTCTCAAATGCATAACATGCGGCGAGACAAGCGGATGTAGTTAGTTGAAAGTTAAAAGTTGAAAGTTGAAAGTGAAGCCAGTTGTAAAGATGCAATTGGCTTCTTTATTTAAGACAAAACTAACTTTTAACTTTTAACTTTTAACTTTTAACTTACTGCGCTCTCGCCAGATCCCATACATCAGATGGGACAAGTCCATCGATAGTTTCATAAAGTTCATTGATACTATCCGAATATTTTTCATTTACCGGTATGGGAATCTCGATCGTTGCAGGTATTGATCCCTGCACGGCGTACTGAAGCCGGTTGATCAAAAGACTTTTTTCCGGTCCTCCGATATGGGTCCTCTCACCCTTTAAGCTATCTTCACTTATAACAAAGACCTGACTTTTCATTAATGCATTGTTCAGTTTATCCAGCCCTTCTTTGCTGACAGTAAATTCATAAGTATTGGTTGAAGCAGACTTTGTGTATGTGAGTTTACCGGAGCCCGTTTCGTCTATCCAGACTGTATAATTGTATTGATACTCCGGAGATACCGGTCCTTTAGAATAGGAATATAAAACTGAAGCCCATTCACCTGACTGGGAATAACATTTGCCGACAAGGAGAAGTGCGAAAATTATGAATGAGATTTTTTTCATTAGTATTAACATTAATTTTTTAATTTTTATTTTATTTGATTAAAACTAATTTTCGTGTCTTCACATTTGTTCCCGAAGTAAGTTTGTAATAATAAACGCCGCTTGGAAAACCGGCAGCATTCCATTCAACAGAATAGCTTCCCGCATTTTGTTTCTGATCAACAATCATCGCGACCTTCTCACCTGCAGTATTAAAAATTTCAAGTTTAACATTTCCGGAATACTGAAGCTG
>JBDTLQ010000132.1:0-7926 GCA_039934715.1 Ignavibacteria bacterium
AAGAACAGTAAACTTGTTTATCTTTAAAAGTTAGAGTAATTTTTTATTAAATCGTTTTTAAATTGGATCAAAGATACAATGATTATTTAATTGTTTTGGGCGGATGTGATACAGGTACTATACTTTTTCCATCCAATTTTTAACTTCATTACAGATCATTGCAATCGCATCACTGTCTTTCATTTTAAAATCTTTTGATACATGAAAGGAATGATCCGCGCCGTCAACGATAAACAGTTCAGCTTTCTTACCGATCTTTTTTATCACAGGCTTAAGAAGTTCAAGTGAAGCGAGCGCGTCTCTTGTTCCCTGCAGGAACAGCATCGGAACGTTTACTTTGTAAAGATGTTCAGCTCTGTCATTTGAGGGTTTACCCGGCGCATGCAGCGGAAATCCGAAAAATATTATTCCCTTTATAGCCGGTAACGCATCTTCAGATGCAGAGGTTGATGTCATCCTTCCGCCGAAAGATTTTCCTCCTGCGAACACAGGTATCTTCGGACAAAGCTTTGAAGCTTTTTGCACAGCGGCGCTTATCGTCTCGATGCATACAGGTTTTCTGTCGGGCACTTTCTTTCCATTCTCCATGTATGGAAAATTAAATCTTAGTGTCGCGATCCCGAGTTCGGCTAAGTCGACCGAAACCTGTTCCATAAATTTATTATTCATTCCCGCTCCGGCACCGTGCGCGAACACAAGTATATACTTAGCTTTTGCCGGAGAATAAAAGATCGCGCTTACATCTCCGATGGTTTTGGAAACATTTATACGAAGAGATTTTTTAGTTGTCTTATTTGATTCGGCTGTCATATTATTTGTGACTCTATTTTTATAGAGAACTCGGGGAAATAAAGTAATTTGAATTTGAAATTAAAGGAAGAAGATCGCATACCCGCCGTCCGTTTTTTCACTCCGCTAATCATGAATTTTTTTTAATTCCTCAATTTATTGTATTCTCTTCGTCCCATTTTTAGAAAGAAGTCACTTATTCAGCTTCAATAGAAATTTTTTCTTTAAGTCCTTTTGTAATTTTTCGCCGCCTATTCTAAGTTTTTTTAAATGGGTTTTATCTTCACTGCTCAAAGTTTTGTATTTCGCGCTCCATGCCCCGATCTCAAATAATACAGGCAAAAGGTCGATCCCCTTTTCAGTGAGTGTATAAATAATCTTTTGCTTGTGTCCGGGATCCGTTTTCTTCACCAGCAATCCTTCCTTTTCCAGCATCACCAGTCTGTCTGCCAGGATGTTGGAAGCAATTTTTTCTTCCGACTGTAAAAAATCCCGGTATGTATTCTTGCCGTTAAAAAGAATATCCCTTATGATCAATAGTGTCCATTTATCCCCAAAGATCTCCAGCGCCTGGTTTATAGGGCAAAGTGATTTATTGTTCATTTTTTTTCTGCTTTACTTTTAAAAGTACTTGCAAATTACAATCAGTTACTTTAAATTGCACCAGCGAAATTTCTGTTTTGCTTTTGAGCAAATTCATTTGATAACTTAAAATATAAATATTATGAAAGCAGTTAAAGTGCAATACACCGTGAAAAGTGATTATACAAAAAGAAACAGTGAGAACATTGCTAAGGTGATGAAGGATCTGAGGCAAGTTAATAATGCCGGAATCAAATACAGTACTTTTTTGATGGACGATAATAAATCATTTGTCCATTTTGCGATGATGAAAGATGAGGACGCTAATCAGGTGTTAAACAATCTCGATTCTTTCAAAACATTTCAGGCAGAATTAAAAGCAAGCAGCCCGGAAGTTCCTCCAAAAGTTGAGAATCTTTCTTTGGTTGCATGTTCTTATGATATTTTTTAACTGACTCACGGAATTCTTTTATTCTTTAAAATTCTACGGCCTGAGAGTTGTCACAAACATTACAGAATTATTATAAGAGGATAATATATCATTAAGGTTTGTCACATTATCTCCGTTAAGATCCGTTACAATATAACCGCCCGCAAAGAACGAAGCGTCGTTGGTTATTAAAATTATGTCCGTAAGACTTACAATTCCATTCTGATCAACATCTCCTGTGTAAAATGAAAATCTTCCATTGGACAAAACCATATTATTTCCATATGCCTGTGAAACCGCGGTTGTGAAATTGTAACTCATGGTTCCCGCTGAAAATGACGGAGTAAGACCGCTCCATGTCTCAATTGAATTCCTGTGCTTTACAACTATATAATAAGGTGAGCCGTTGGCGGCATACGAAAATAATACCGGCTGTGTGAGACCATCACCACCTAAAGCTTTTGCAGAATCAACGATCGCGTAAGGAGGAGAAGTGTTTCTCAGAAATACAGTTATCGTATCCAATGCGGGGTACACTTCATAATTTATTGTAAGGTTCAATGTCTTCACAACTACATTGAAATCAAATCTGAAACATCCTCTCCCGTGTGTCGCTGCCAGCAATACTTTCGGACCTTCTTTGTATTTAAGATCATACACTTCAACATTCGGGAAACCTGTATTGAACGGAGCCCAGCTTGCACCGTCATCAGTTGAATGAAAAACTCCAAGATCAGTGCCTGTAAAAATTGTTCTCGGCGCTGACATCTTTACCAGGATAGAATTTACACCGATCGAAGGAAGGTTGCCAGAAACATTCGCCCATGACAAACCGCCGTCGGTGGTTTTATTGACATGAGTTGTTGTTCCTCCGAATGAAGCGTAGCAAATGTTATCATTAAGTGAATCAACCCACAGATCGCTTACATAATTAAAGCCTGCCTGCACCGACCAGCTTGTTCCGTTGTTAGTTGTTACAAGGATCCTGCCGTTTGATGTTCCTATGTAGATCTTATTTACGTCAGTATAACTTATTCCAATCGCTGAAACACTGCCTCCGACGATTGTCGTAGTTGCTATCTGCGACCAGCCTGTTGATGTTGTAGCTGTTTGAGCTGTTGTTGTTTTATAAACATTCGCTCTTCCGAATACTATAACGTTGTGATTGCCCGGCGCCATTTCATAAGGGTTATAAAACAAACCTCCCGAAGATCCAGAAGGAGTAAAGTTTGAAAAGCTTACTCCGGAATTATTAGATCTTTGAATTGAACCATTCACATACTGCCCATATATAAAATTTGTATTCACCGGGTCAACAACCGTATAACCTCCGTCACCGGTTGTTCTTTGTATCCATATGACTCCGCTGTTTGTAGTTGTTTGCTTATTATTATCCTGTGTACCTCCGTACATTTTATTTATGTTCGTAGGATCATAGTCCGCACTTTGAAACTGAAGCGTTGAAATATTTAGATTAAGGTCTGTCCATGAAACGCCATTGTTAGTTGACTTGTAAACTCCTCCATCTGAGCAGCAGTAGAGTGTCGTCCCATTGAATGTGAGATAATGAACGTCAGCATGTGCGAACTGGGAAGCAGTGGATGTTGACCAGGAAGATCTTTGCGCAAGATTTGTACCGCCGTTTGTTGATGAAAAAATATCCAGCCCTCCGACAATTACGCCGTTTATATTTCCGGGGATGACAGTTACAGCGTTGTCATACCATCCCTGTGAACTCATATAATTAGTTCCTGAATTCTGAAGCGTCCAGTTTGTTCCTCCGTTTGTAGTTCTGTATAGTCCGTTTAATGAACCTCCGTCATTAGCTATGCTCGCGTAAACGTAATTTGTATTATCTGGAGAAATGGCGAGTTGAATGCGTCCGACATTTGTTGGGACAATATCATTTATCTGTGCCCAGTTCACACCACCGTTGGTTGATTTGTAAATTAAACTTTGTGATGCCGAGGGGCCTGATCCTGCATAAATGATCTGAGGGTTAGTAGGATCCATATTAAGAGAAGAAATATCTACAGACATAGTCTGACTCCAGTTAACACCGGAGTTTGTTGATCTGAAAATACCACCGCTTCCTGAAGAAAGAAGAATATTCGTTGATGAAGGATCAATGACGATCTTTGAGATATAATTACCTATGACCGAAGCTGTAACAATATTGTTCCATGAAATACCTGCATCAGTTGATTTAAATATTCCCGCTCCATACTGACTATCCCCTGAATAATTTCGTTCACCGGTACCATAATATAGTATATTTGGATCTGCCGGATCGATCGCGATATCACCGCTTGCGATCGAGCCGAGATGATCGGTGAGAACTTTCCAGACTATTCCTCCGTCTGTTGTTTTCCAAACACCGCCCTGCGCGGCTGCTATATAAAAAGTATTCGGATCTGTCGGATGGAACGCGATGGCATTGGTTCTGCCTGAAATATAATTGCTTCCGGTTACCTGATAAAACATTCCTGTTGGATTCACGCTCACCCAGCTTCCGAGAGCTTCAGTATTGTTAACAGCTCCATCTTTTTGCATGTCATACATTTCAGCCAAAGCTTTTTCATACGCATTTTTAGGAAGAACTTTTCCGGGACCGCCGGCTCTTCTCGTTGAAATATATTCTTCACGTTCGAAAATGCTTTCGCTTGATTCATTTTCCTGTTCGTCCGATTCCTGGCTGAATGTGATCTGTGATATTGTAGTGAAGAGTATAAAAAGTATGAAATATAACTTTGTCATAATATTATCTTTTTGGAAGTTTATAAATAATTTTCGGGAAATAAAATTAGAATTAACCTTAAAGGAAATCTATTCTAAAATTTATCTTGATATGCTGATCTCTGTACACGAGAAAAAAATGGCACGCGGATGAGGCGGAAGTATGCTGATAATCGCAGATCTTTTACTTTTAACCGATTATCCTGATTTTGTTAAAAAAATTTAATCTTAATTTATTTTTGTTTTTGTTCCACTTTATTTGAAAATCAAATAATCTTTTTAAAATTAAACAAATCAGCGACAATCCGTTTTTTCAGTGTCATCAGCGTGCAATAAAAGTTTTGTCGTGTACTTAGTATGCTATCCTCACCTCATTTTATCTCATGAAATCCTTTTACCTCTAAGGCTCGAAGACTCAAAGAAATTAATCAAACAACATTTTAGCTTTGAGACTTTGAGGTAAGATCCTCGTACTTGTTTTGAAGCAGTCTATCGATGGTGGGAAGCGATTCTGATTTGAGTTGAAGCATGTAATTACACTTCTGAAATTCATTCACAATTGTCTATTGACCCATCCTTCAACACACTTGACATTGGATATCCCATAGGATAACTTGATATTAACGGAACCAGCAAGACACCCCAACCTCAAAGCAATTACAACATCCTTTTGTCTTCACATGCTTCTCTTTCTCGTATTGAGTATCTGTATGGGTATTGAGTATCCTCAATCCTTAATCGATTAAGTTCATCCCTTTAGATACGAAAAAAAACGCTTGGAAATATTTTAAGATTATTTCTCAATTCTTATTAGAAGGCTGTAAAGAAATTTATCTTAAAGAAAACTTTTTGAAGGGAGAATAAGTCTTCTGAAATTTTTGAATAATTTTAAAAAATTTTATTATGAAAAAATTTATTTCATTCCTTTCTGCTGTTTTATTTTTATGCTTCAATGTTAACACATTCGCACAAGTCTCAGATTACATATTTTCATCACACCCCGGGACATATTCTGAAATTACAGGCGATACTATTGTCGCATTCTCAACTTCCACTATCACAAACCCGATGGATCTTGATGATGTCACTTATCCTTCAAACCATTTACCGTTTCCATTTTCATTCAACGGAACAGCTTACACAACATTCGCCATTAATACAAACGGGTTTATTACTTTTGGTACAGTACCACCTGTCGCCGCTAACTACGGACCGATAGCCGCGACTGAAACTTACGACGGAGCAGTCAGCGGATTCGGAATTGACCTTATCGGTTTGTTCGGAACTAATGCAAACAGAATCGCAGGAAGTGTTGTATTAACAAATGTAGCCAGCTTCGCAGGTGTGGTTGCAGGAAGGCTCATCACCGGAACAGGCATACCAACTTCCGCCACCATAGTATCTTTCAACTCCGGAGCCGGCACTATAACATTGTCTGCGGGTGCAACTTCAACCGGCATCAATGAGATCATTCAGATAGCTGCAGCTAGCATTGTAAGATCAACTCAGGGATCCGTCGGGAACAGGGTTCATATAATTCAGTTTAAAAATTTCCGAAGATATATATTTACCGGAACTGTCGATAATCTTAATTTTCAAATCAGGCTGTATGAAACTTCCGGAAAGATCGAAGTTGTATATGGTAATATCGACCAGGGTCTTATACCGGTTTCAGGACAGGTAGGATTAAGAGGAATTCTTCATACGGATTTCAATAACAGAATTACCGCAACAAACTGGTTATTAACAGCTGCCGGTCTGACGAACGATGTTCAATGTCTGATAAGCCTGGCTGTTCAGCCTTCACCCGGACTCACGTTTGTCTGGGGTCCCCCTCCGTCAACATTAAATATCACTGTCATTCCTCAAGGCTTCTATAATCTGTCAACATTGAAGCTGAACATGAGTGATACTGTAAAGGCTTACCTGAGAAATTCAACAACGCCTTTTGGAATTGTTGATTCAGCAAAAGGAGTTATTGATTCTCTGACTTTTACCGGCTCATTCAATTTCATTAATTCACCTTCTGGAATATACTATATAGAAGTGAAGCACAGGAACAGCATTGAAACCTGGAGTAAACTTGCAGTCGCTTTTGATCAGGGAGATATTCTCAATTACAATTTTACTCCGGCAGCGACGCAGGCTTTCGGAAATAACGAGATCCTAAGAGGTACAAAGTATTGTATATACAGCGGTGATGTAAATCAGAATGGAAACGTAAATTTAACTGATATACTATTAATATATAATGATGTGACAAATTTTGTTACGGGCTACAAAGCAACCGATGTGACCGGTGATAATATTACTAATCTTAACGACATGCTGATCGCTTATAATAATTCGGCAGGATTTGTGAGTAAGATGACTCCTTAAATTATTCTGAACCAACAACCTCACCGCCGGCCCTCTCCGAAAGAGAGGGAGAATGTAAGTGTTCACTTTCGTCAACAACCTCACCCCCAGCCCCTCTCCAATGGAGAGGGGAGAAGGAGGTTTTTACTTTCTTGAAAAAAATTATTATTAAGATTTTTATTGATAAACATACTCTTCGCTAATCCTAATATAGTAAATCGATCGATCACTTTATTAAACTCGTATTTAATTTAATGAAGTAGAATCTTAAACACGTTGTCCCGGGGGTGAGGTTTAAAACCACAAGAGGTTAAAAAATCTCTCTCAAAGAAAACTCTTTATTACACTGAGCACTTCTTCCAGATTATATATCAAAGCTTGATTCATAAATCGAAGTTCTTGATATCCGGCAATATTCAAAACTCTTTAGCGGTGAATGGAGTTTGGGTATCAGGAGGAACTACGGTCAATGTAAACCGTAATATTATCTATGGGTTTACCGCGGATGCTATAGATGCAGGAACTATCAACGGTATTACCGTGTCGGGAGGTGATACGGTAACTCTTTCCCGAAATAAAATTTATGACCTTTCCTCGAACAGTACGGCGATCAATTCAGGCGGAATAAGTGGTTTATTCGTCTTTAACGTTACGGGTAGCGTAACCAACATCATTAATAATACTATTGGAGACCTTCGCACGCCCCTCTCCGGCAATTCAGATGCTTACAGGGGAATTTCTATTAATACGAACACTACGTCGGATATCAATGTTTACTTTAATACCATTTACCTGAATTCAACTTCAACCGGAGCTAATTTTGGATCTACAGGCATTTATCATGCCTTCAGTTCTAACCCTGGCATAGGGAAATTAGATTTGCGAAATAATATCATTACCAATCTATCAACCCCAACAGGAACAGGCATAACTGCTTTATTCCGGCAATACGGCGCTTCTTTAAATAATTACGCAGCTACCTCTAACAATAATTTATATTATGCGGGTACACCGGGTCCAAAAAGGGTAAT
>JBDTLQ010000133.1:0-7905 GCA_039934715.1 Ignavibacteria bacterium
TTATACCTTCTGGCTTCACACCGTTTGAAAATAAACTTACAACAACAGGTACAACTTCTTCTGCTAATTCAGCTATCTTCTTTTTAAGCGATGAATAATTATCATCCGGAGATATTTCAAGTTCTTTTTGAAAAATTATGTTTCCGGAATCAAGTGCTTCTTCCATATAGTGAATCGTAACACCCGTTTGATTTTCTCCGTTTAGCAATACAGCCTGATCGGGATAAGGACCTCTGTACTTTGGAAGAAGTGACGGATGCAAATTTATGGTACCGAGTTTAGGGATCTCAATTACATCCTTTGACAAGATCTGATTGAATGAGGCAACAAATATCAGATCGGGTTTTTCTTTCTTCAGAAGTTCAACAACTTCATTACTGTTTATTTCCTTATCCAGATAACAATTCAGATTATTTCTCCGGCATAATTCTACCATTTGTATCTCTTTATAATATGGATAGGGGTGTTCATACTTTTTTGTAAAGACTGAATTGACAGTGACATCTCTGCTTTTCAGCAAGCCTCTTAACACTGCATTTCCCAAACCTGTAAACCCTATCATTGTAATTTTCATATACTTCGCCGGCTGAATAAGAATTAAAATGTTTTCCCAAAAAATTAAACTGCTGTCAAATAGAATGTTTTCTGTTTAGTATTTCCTTCAGCTCACGGAACGCGTTCTTAATTGAAAAAAAATCCGCGAGATCAAGATTCTCATTTACTGTGATCCTGCGCAGCAGCCAGACACTCATTCCTATTGTTCCGATAGCTACAACAGGAAGTACCAACCCCGCACCTATTATTCCGAAAACATTTATCAGTAAAAGAGAAAAGACAACTGAAAGTATGACGGAAGTAATTGAGATCAGTAAAATATAATTATATTTATTGAATGCAAGTATGATCAAACCCAGGAACATGACCACCGGCCAGATTAATATCGTTATGGAAAAACAATTAAGCAGGGGTATGGAATTAATGAACTTCTCGCCAAACAAAATCAGAATTATTTTATCCGAAAAAAAGTAAGTTATCGTAAACAAGAACAGTCCCGCAATAATATATGAATAAAATATCAGTCCGATCTTTTTGATCTTCTGCTTATCCTTGATACTGTTCAGAAGAACGGGCATTAAAGCGTAGCTCATGCTTTGCACTATCGTCAGAAGTATTAAGTAAATTTTATTTGATGCATTGTAAAGACCTACTGACTCTTCATTAAGAAAGATACCGATTGATAATAAAATGAAGGAAGATGTTATGCCTTCCGCCTTCGCGGCAAGTCCGAGTTTGTATGCTTCCTTAAGTGTCTGTAAGTTTGTCTTAATGTTAAGATCAATTTTTATCCTGTGCTTCTTTATGTAAGGAGTGAACAGGAATATTGCCGTAACAAAGGTTTGCATCGCTGAAAAAATTATCAGAGATAGAACACCGGGATAATTTACAAATACAAAGAAGATCAGCCCCGCATAAACAAGCTGTCCAGCTAATTCCGAAAGTGAATTGTAATATAGCTTGTTGTTAGCAAGATAATAATATTTTATCGCGAAGATCTGTGTGATATAAGTGAAGGAGAAGATCAGCAGATAAATATACTTATCGAAATCAAAAATAAAATAGCCGGCAATGAAAAGAACAATGTAAGAAAATATCAAAGTCAGAAGCTGCAGCGAAATAATTTTCCCGATCACGATATTGCTGTCGATCTTTTCGCACAGCTTGTTCGTGCCGTAATTAAGATAGCCGAAATCGATAAAGAATCCGAAATATGAAAGTATTACAAAAAGATAGGTGTACTGACCATAGCCATCGGGACCAAGCGCTCTTGTAATTACCGGCAGCGTCAGAAATCCGATCATGCGCGCGATCGAGTCCACACCGAGCTTTGAAACAAAGTTGATTATAAGTTTCAAGTCCGCTTTGATTTATTTTTCTGCCGCCACTTACAGGCTGCAAACAGGCTGTCATGATCACCGATATCGAACCAGTATCCTTTGTGAAAAAGTATTTCAGCTTTCTTTGATTCAAAAACATTCTTAGCGGAAATTATCTCAAGCTCATTTCTAATTATATAAGGAGCTATGACCCCGTATCCTGAACCGGCTGCATTTTTTTTATAATGGAATTTATTTTTCTTTATATCGAAGCTTCCCATTGCCGAAAGCTTTTTCTTATCATTCAACCTGTGAAGTGAAAATAGAAAATCGGATTCCTTTTTTATAAAACTTTTAATAAGGTTTTCTATTTTAACCTCGCAAATGTTATCTCCCGGCACAAGCACTCCGTTTTTTGAAGTTCCGGTTTCTTCTTTGATAAATTTCCATCCGCTAAACATATCGTTCACTCTGGCATCATCCTGAATGATCGTATTATATCCGGCTTCTCTCATCAGTTTATCATTCTCCCTGTTTGTAAGGATAATTATCTCGTTTACTGACTCAGCTCTCTCTAAAAGTTCTAGTCCGAATCTGAATACAGGTGTATCATAAACAGGAAGGAGTGTTTTCGAAATGTATTTTGTGATCTCACCGAGGCGGACTCCCTTGCCTCCGCAGAAAAGGACGCCTAAAAATTCTTCCATAAGATTTCAGTCCCCTTATTACTGAACTTGACATCGAGCGCGATGAAATTCGGATAAAGCTCGTACTTTATTTTTTCCTTGGCTTTCGGATCTTTAGCAAACGCGAGAAGAAAGCCTCCTCCGCCGGCTCCGAGAACCTTGCCTCCGGTAATACCCTTCTTCTTCAGAGCTTCGTAAAGCTGGTCGATGAATGGATTGCTGGTCTGATGATTGGTAGATTTTTTTAATTTCCAGCTTTCGTGTAAAAGCTTTCCTATATCGTCGAGATGAAAATTTTTTGATTCAAGTATGTTCAGAAATTCATATGATAATTCTTTCAGACCGGAAAAATACTTTCTCTTATTTTCATTGATGATATTCTTATCAAGATTGATCTGAACACTCTTAATGTCTCTTGCCATATTTGTAAAAACCAAGAACATTCTTTCTTCAAGCTGCTTAAGTCTTTCGGAAGAAATTCTGATCTTTCGTAAAGCAACTTTATTCTTATCAAAGGTGATGGAATTAAATCCGCCGAAGACAGTAGCGTACTGATCCTGCTTGCCGCCGAGAGTTCCGGCCTCGAGTTCAAGTTTATAATTCAATTCAGCCAGGTCATGTTTGCTTTTAATTTTCTTATCCCTCAGCTCGCTGCATCCTAGTATCAGACTGCTCATCATAGATGAGGATGCTCCCAGTCCGCTGCCGGTTGTCATAACGTCCGATGTAAGAATGACCTCTATTCCTTTGAATATTCCAAAATGCTCTAGCGCTGTCCTCGAATAACTGTGTTTGATCCTGCTGGTAATGGGCTCTGTTTCAATTTCAGCATGGTGAACTCTTACATTTGAATCGAACATATCCTTTATTGAAACATAATTATAAAGATCAATGGTGGAAGATACAACATGACCGCTGTCACCGTTCTGATAGAACGATTCAAGATCGGTTCCTCCCCCGACAAAACTTATACGCAGAGGCGATCTTAAATAAATATGTCTTTTGTTATACAGCATTAAATTTTTCCTTCCAGCAGGTACTGAATATATTTTTTCGTTCCTTCCTCGGCTGAAACCTGCGCTTCAAAACCGAGCATGTCCTTTATTTTTTTTGTCGACGCGCATCTCCTTCTTACAAGATGCGGATCGGAATCCACATGCTTTACCTTTGCCTTCTTTCCAAGTATCTTTTCTATCATCAGCAGAATTTCCTTCAGGCTCGTTTCAATCCCGGTTCCGACATTGAAATGTTCATTGATTACTTTATCATTGAACATCGCGAGTACATTTGCTCTTGCCGCGTCTGATGAATGAACAAGATCAAGCGTCTGCTCTCCGTCACCGTACATGATTATTTCCTCGCCGTTATATATAGCATGTATCCATTTCTGAAACACCTGTGTATAAAATGCTCCAAGTCCCTGTCTCTCACTGTAAATATTAAAATAACGGAATCCGACATAAGGAACACTGTTGGAATAAGCCCACGACTGCATAAGAGCTTCCTTCGCGATCTTGGTCGCTCCGTATAAAGTCTGATTATCAAAAGGATGATCTTCGGTAACAGGTACAGATCTTGGATTGCCGTACACGGATGCCGAGGAGCCGTAAGTTAATTTCTTCACTCCGGTGTCGGCACAAGACTGAATGATATTAAAAGTGCCTGTTATATTAGTATCAATAGCTTTGTGCGGAAATTTATTTGAATCAAGTATCATCAGTGATGCCTGGTGGGAAACGTATTCGGGCTTATGTTTTTCAAAAACATACGATACCATTTCAGGGCTTGCAATATCAATTGTCTCCAGCTCAATTGAACCTGAGGAAAGATGGTCCGCTATGTTCCTGTGCTTGCCGTTATAAAAATTATCCACGACAACAACATTATGGCCAAGCTCCAGGCACTGATCAACAATGAATGAACCGATATTCCCTGCTCCGCCTGTAATTAATATTTTTGACAAACCGACTAATTATTTTTTTGCAATGCGTTGCTGTGAGCGAGCTTTTCTTTGTAAACATAATTTAAGCATTCGGCCACGTATTTTATATCATCTTTTGAATACTTAGTACAAAGAGGAATTGTAAGTATCCGGTTCATAAGCCATTCCGCATTTGGAAGAGATACTTCCGGATATTTTTTTTCATAATAAATATTTTTGTGTACAGGATAGAAATGTAAGTTAGTGCCGATGTTAAGTTTTCTCAGCTCCTGCATGAATTTATCCCTGTCAACATCGTCATCAACTATCTTTATCACATAGACATGATTTCCGTACTTTCCTTTTTCCGTTTTGAAAACCGGGGTCTGAAGCCAGTCAGTATCTTTCAGGATCTCATTATAATATTCAACAAGGTCATTTCGTTTGTTTAATAATTCATCTTTCCTTTTCAACTGAGCAAGACCGAGAGCAGCCTGAAGATCCGTTAAATTAAATTTGAAACCGGGCACAACACTCTGAACATGCGGGCTGGAATTTTCCTCGGAATATCTTTTCCAGGAATCTTTTGGCAACCCGTGATATGACCAGAGCCTGCAAAGTTCGGCGAGCTCATCATCATTTGTAGTGATCATGCCGCCGTCGCCTGTCGTAAGATTCTTCGTCGCATAGAAACTGAAACACGACATCTTTCCGAATTGACCGATCATTTTATTATCATATGAGGAAAATACCGCGTGAGCTGCGTCATAAATTAGAGGAACGTTATATTTAACCGATAATTTTTCAAGCGTGTCTATGTCGGCAGGAAGCCCGGAGTGATGAACCGGTATTATAGCTTTAACTTTTCCGCTGTATTGTTGAAGATGCCTTTCAACATCTTCGGTCTTTATGTTCATCGTATCTTTTTCAACATCGCAAAACAGCGGGACACCATCAAGCTGCTCGACAACATTTGCTGTCGATTGCCATGTGATCGTCGGAACAATAACATGATCACCGTGAGTAATACCGAGCGCTTTCAATGCAAGTAACAATGCAGTTGTGCATGAGCTTGTTGAGACAGCATGTTTCACGTTATGATATTCAGCGAACTGACGTTCAAATTCCTTTACCCTAGGTCCGACACTGATCCATCCTGAATCAAGCGCGTCAATTACTTCATTCTTCTCGGCATCTGTAATATCAGGAATAGCCACCGATAAAAAGTTGTCTCTTGCTTTCATTGGATAAATTGTCACGGAGATGATCTCGGTGACGGTATTATTATTTGTTAAAAGTAGTTATATAAAAAGAAAATAGAAAAGGCTAATGTTCCGGTCTTTGCGTTCTGTATCTTTACGGAAAATTTATTATTGTAAGTATTTTGAAGATGAATCTTTTAAAGATAGTACAGGATCTTTTAACGGCCAGAAAATATTCAGCTTCGGGTCATCCCATTTTACACCCATCTCATTTTCCGGATCATAATATTCAGACATCTTATAATGGAAGATGCATGAATCACTCAGCACAAGGTGCCCGTTGGCAAATCCGGGCGGAACCAGGACCTGCTCGCGGTTTTCACTTGTCAAAAGAAATGAAACCCACTTCAGATATTGCTTTGAATCTTTTCTCATGTCAGCCACTACAAAATGTATCTTACCGTACATGCATTGAATGAGCTTCCATGTCTTATCATCGTAATGAAGTCCCCTTAAAACATTTTTTGTCGAAGTAGAAATATCATCTCTGACAAACTTTATTTTTATACCGTTCTTATTATAGTCTTCAATGTTATAAGTTTCTACATACATACCCCTGTGATCTTCAAAGATACCGGGCTTTATTAAAAGAACTCCGTCAAGATCAGTATTTGTAACCGTAATCGGCATGATCTGTTAATATCCTTTTTTCTGAACCATATCACAATCAGAATCAACCATTATTTTCACAAGCTCCTCAAACGTAACTTTTGTTTCCCATCCAAGTTCTTTTTTTGCTTTAGAAGGGTCTCCGATAAGGAGATCAACCTCAGTCGGTCTGTAATAGCTTTTGTCAACTTCAACCAGAACTTTTCCTGTCTTCGAATCTTTCCCGACTTCATCTTCATGTTTTCCTTTCCACTCTATATCGATCCCGATCTGCTTAAATGAAAGTTCAATAAATTCTTTTACAGTATGCGTCTCACCTGTCGCGAGTACATAATCATCAGGCTCTTCCTGCTGAAGCATTCTCCACATTCCCTCACAATATTCCGGGGCAAAACCCCAGTCTCGTTTTGAATGAAGATTACCGATGGTCAGGTTTTCCTGCAGTCCGTGTTTGATCCGTGCTACAGCTCTTGTGATCTTTCTTGTGACAAATGTCTCACCGCGTCTCGGAGATTCATGATTGAATAAGATCCCGTTGCACGCAAAAATATTATACGCCTCGCGGTAATTAACCACGATCCAGTATCCGTAAATTTTTGCGACACCGTAAGGGCTTCTCGGGTAGAACGGTGTCTTCTCATTCTGAGGGATCTCCTGAACCTTCCCGTAAAGTTCACTCGTTGATGCCTGGTAGAATTTTACTTTTCTTAAACCTGTCTCTCTGATCGCGTCAAGAAATCTTAAAGTACCGAGCGCGTCTACCTGCGCCGTATAGTCCGGTACCTCAAATGAAACTTTAACATGGCTCTGCGCCGCTAAATTATATATTTCATCGGGTTCAATTTTTTCGAGTAACCTGTTAAGACTGCTTGTATCAACGAGGTCGCCAAAGTGAAGGAACAGACTGCTGTTCAATAATTTTTCGTTAGCATACAAATGATCTATCCGCTTTGTATTAAACGAGCTGCTTCGTCTTATGATCCCATGAACTTCGTAACCTTTATCAAGCAATATCTCTGTAAGATAACTTCCGTCCTGACCAGTGATACCGGATATTAAAGCTTTTTTCATTAAGTAATTTTATTTATATAATAGAATTTTTATTTTTTTATGAACTCACTGATCTTGCTTACCGTAAATTCTATCTGCTCATTTGTAAGTTCGGGATAAATAGGCAGCGCTATTGAATCCTTTGAGCACCATTCTGACACAGGGAAATCACCTTTCTTGTATCCGAGATATGCAAAACATTCCTGCAGATGAAAAGGAACGGGATAATAAATTTCTGTCCCTATCTCATTATCGGTTAAAAATTTTCTCAGCTCATCTCTGTTCCCGCTTCTTATGACATACTGATTATAGATGTGATAATATTTCAGATCATACTTTTTATAAACCGGTTCAGGAAGAAGCACTTTATTCTTATCATCATATTTGATCTTACCTTCTGCTTCAGCTAAGCCGTTATCTTTAAAAAATTTTGTATAAAGCTCAGCGTTCTCCTGTCTTCTTTTTGTCCATGAGTCAAGATGAGGAAGCTTTACATTAAGCAC
>JBDTLQ010000134.1:0-7881 GCA_039934715.1 Ignavibacteria bacterium
AATACAATCAAAGGAAATACAAACGGTGTATCACTGGGAACCGGCGGAACTCTGATAAATAGTTTCACTTGTAACTGGTGGGGTTCAGCTTCAGCGTCCGATGTTGCAACTGCAGTCGGTGCGCCTGTAAACTATATTCCGTTCTTAACTGACGGAACTGACAATAACCCTGGTGCAGCTGGCTTCCAACCGGTCCCGGGTAGCTGTAACGGATATCCGCTCGATCCTAATTTCGGAACTTCTGCCGGTTATTCATATGCTAACTCTACTGCAGGCGCTTCTGGAGCAGCTTCACAACCGGACTTCTGCTGGGCAGATACAACAGGAAGCATCAGTCTTGCAAAAAATACCACTAACTCATTGCCGGGTGTATTCACCGGTGACCTTGATGACGGATACTGGAAGATCGTTCTTCCCGCAAGTAAGAAAGTCAGGTTCTTCGGAAACAATTATGATACTGTAAGAATAGGAACAAACGGTATCATCAGCTTCCAGGTATTTGATCCGGCAAGCGGAAACAATAATCCTCCTGCACTTGGAATTCCGGGCGGAGCAGTTAAGAACGCATTCTATCCGTTATGGTGGGATCAGAACTGGGGCATATTAAATCCTGCCACAGCTTCAAACAGACTCAGCTATAAAGTTGTAGGCAACCAATTGATCGTAACATATGACAAAGCTCCAAGATATGCGGGAGCTTCCGGCGACTATGTAAGTTATCAGGTCATCATAGATGTTTCCACTGCACCGGTTGTAAATTCAAGACTGCTTGTTCAGTATGCCGATACAACTAATCAAAGGACCGGCGCATTGTTTGCTTCAAAATATCTTGCTGGGAATAATCAGACTCACCTTGTCGGATTACAAAACAGCGCTGGCACAATGGGAATACAATACAGGTTCGCCAATGCTTCAACAACAGTAATTACACCGGGTCCGTTGTTTGACACACCTTTCAGCAGCATGGCGGTTCAGTTCGGATCGGACAGCACACAGCTTAATCATACATGTCAATCTCTTAACCTGACATTCAGACTTGAAGCTATTCAGCTGACAAGAAAGGATACAGTAACAGTAATGCTGAGAGATGCAGTCGCACCAAACGCGGTTGTTGAATCAAAGAAAGTAGTTTACGATTCACTTACCGGTTCGGTAAATGTTCCATACACTCTGGCAGAAAGCGGTACGTCCTATTACATCTTTGTAAAACATAGAAATTCAATTTCAACATGGAGTGCAGCGCCGGTAGCTTGTGTGTCGAACGCGATATCATACGACTTCACAACCGCTATTACGCAGGCATTCATGAACAATATGAAAATGGTTGCAGGCAAAGCTTCATTCTTTACAGGTGATGTTGATGGAAATACAATTGTACAAGGAGTGGACGTATTTGCTGTTTATAATGATAACACGACCTTCACAACAGGAAGCTACTTGATCACGGACTTGGATTACAATGGAGTAGTTAACGGCATAGATGTTCTTTTTGCTTATAACAACAATACTCTGTTCGCAAAACAGAAGAATCCTCCTGGAGCTATTCCACTTGTAAGCGGAGAACCTGTTACCGAAGACAGAAGCAGTGTTGAAACAAAATATTCAAAAGATTTTGCTCCTGAAAATACGAAATCAAAGGAAGAACTCACTCTTGAAAAAACAACTCCGAAAAGGGACATGGAAAGAAGAAAGATCCATATCCCGAACGAAGGCGGAGTGAGGTAATATGAACGACACATTCTAAAGTGGGGGAACACCTCACTTTAGAATCCTTTTTAAGTAACACTAAGAATTCCATTTCGAAAGAGATGGAATTCTTTTTTTATTACACAAAAAAATTATACTACCAGCCAAATTTTTTTTTCACCACTAAGGCTCTAAGGCTCAAAGGAAAAAACTTAGTGGGAAAATATTTTTTCTTAGAGTCTTTGAGTCTTAGAGGTAAAAAAACCGAAACGGAATCGGAAATAGACTTGACGAAAGCATTGTCTGGAAAATAATTTGGAAAACAATGACAAATCAATCCGACAATGGCATTTGTTTTTGTAAAATATTCGTGTTAATTCGTGGCGAGAGAATTCGTGGCAAGCAGAGTTAGTTGATCAGAGCGATGATCTTTTCATCAAGGAGTTTTTTTTCTTTAGAGGATCTTGTAAGACGAGCCGCGTTTTCAAAAGAATGTTTTGCTTTCCTGTTGTCATTCATTCTTGAATAGATCTCACCTAGCAGGCTGTGATACAAATAAAATTCTTCTATCTTCTTTTTATCCAGGATGTTTTCCAGAATTTTCAAAGCTTCTGAAGCGCCGTGCATCTGCATTACTACTGCTGCCTTGCTAAGTTCGGCGACAGGCGACGGTGAAATTTTGCAAAGCCATTCATACAGCTCAAGTATCCTTTTCCAGTTTGTCTTTTCAAAACTTCCGGCGGCACAATGTTCAAATGCAATAGCTGCTTCGATATGATACGTGCTGACCGAATTTCCTGATGATGCTTTATCCATATACTCAATGCCTATTGAAATTAGATCCTTATCCCATTTGCTTCTGTCCTGCATTGGCAGCAGAATTATTTCGCCTTCGGCAGAGAGCCTGCCGGGGCTGCGCGACGCGTGAAAGCAGATCAGAGCAGTCAGTGCGTATGTTTCCGGCAATTGTGTATTGGGATTCTCTGTAAGAAGCCTGCACAGAAGCATTGATTCATCTATGAGATCCTGACGAATGAGTTCTTCAGAATGAGTTGAATTGTATCCTTCATTGAACAAAAGATAAATGGCGTTAAGAACTGCTTCGGTCCTTATCCTGATCTGATCCGAAGAAGGTATTTCTAATTTGATTTTATTCTTCCGGAAAAATTCTTTTGTCCTGTACAGCCGTTTTGAAACTGTATCTTCAGACGTAAGGAATGCCTTTGAGATCTCGGCTGTACTGAAACCGCAGAGCGTTTTAAGAATGAGTGTGATCTGGCTTTCCGCCGATACTTCAGGATGACAGCACGCGAACATCATCCCCAGCATGTCGTCTTTCACAAGCTCTTCCTTCCAGAAGTTTTCCATTTTAGACGCAAGTGTATATTCAGATTTAAGCAGTATGCGCTCGCTGTCATTAAAGTCATACTGAAGTGAATGCTTATTTCTTCTGATGACATCGATTGCTTTGTTCTTCGCTACGCGGAACAGCCATGCTGAAGGATTGTCCGGTATTCCTTTCAGCATCCAAAGCTCGATCGCATCGATGAAAGTCTGCTGAACAACATCTTCAGCAGTCTCAAGATTTTTCGTTCCGAAGATCTTCGTTAAAACAGAGACCATCTTTCCCGCTTCACGGCGAAAAAGATGGTCTGTAAGTTTGCTGACATTATCATTCTGATCTTTTGCTGACATCAGTCTGCTGATTACATTTTCATTTCACGGATCTCTCTGACCTCGACAGTCCCGTCATCAAATTCAAGTATCGGACAGTCCTTCGCGATCCCGACCGCGTCATCATACGTTCCCGCTTTGCAGATGAGATATCCGCCGACCATTTCCTTTCCTTCCATGAACGGTCCGTCAGTGATAAGTTTATTTGTTCCTTTGATCTTTCTGCCGGATTTTTCAAGCGGCTGCGCGCCGACAAGCTTATCCTGTTTGGCAAGACCGCCCATCCAGTCAGCCCATCTTTGCATTACTTTCTGAAGTTCTTCAGGGGATTGCTGCGGGTTTCTTCCGTCTCCTCCGCGGAATAAAAATAAATACTCTTTCATTGTTATTTAATTTAAGGTTTTTTAAATCGTCAAACGTCAGATATCAAACGCCTGCCTCGCAAGGCGGGTCAAACGCTATCGTTCAGCTCTTAAAAGATTAAACATCAAACTTCAAAATGTTAGATACTTAATACATTAGACCTGATACTTTAATGACGAATGAGATGTGTAAATTTGGACAAAGTATATTTGATACGGATTAAATGGAAGTTTGGGTTCAATTTATTTTTCTTACAGATACTGCAAACTTTATTGGGTAACCGGGTTATCCGAAATATTTATTTCAGGTATATCATCTTCCTTGTTTCAGAAAAATTTTCTGATTGAATATGATAAAAATATATACCGGCGGAAAGATCATTTCCCTTGAACTGTAAAGTATAATAACCCGGATCTTTGTATTCATTTAAAAGAATTTTTACTATACGTCCAACAGCATCATAGACGATTATATTATTAATGTCGCTCTGGAATGCTATATGTTATTGTCGTGGATGGATTAAATGGATTGGGATAATTTTGTGAAATGCTGTACTTACCCGGAACATCAATACTTACTTCTTTATCAATATGGTAATAGGTAAAGTGCCCATTAAAATCTAATAGCTTAAGTCAGTATTTATACATAAATCATGTAATAATCTTTCATAATTCAGATCCTTTCAAAATAATATTTTTGAATATTTTTAAATTATTCGTCTGTCAATTTCTATCAAATGTATCCATAAAATCTTAGAGTTAAAATATAAATTTCCACTAGACCATAATGGATTGTAGTAAAAAAAAGTGACACATTTACAAAATGTGCCACATAAATTTATTACTTTGATTTTACTATTCTCTATGGTGTAACTATGCTTACAAAGAGGTTTGAATTATTGGAAACAAACAGAACATCGTCTAAATTTGTCAGCCGGTCTCCATTAACATCCGTTGAGACGTATCCGTTAACAAAATTAGAAGCATTGTTTGTAGTTTCCAATATATCCACGAGACTTACCATATCATTCTGATTTACATCGCCATTGTAGATCGCGAATCTCACAGGCGACGCACTGACCTGGATCATGTTGCTTCCGTAAGCCTGAGACGCAGCAGTTGTGAAATCATAATTATTCACATTGCCCGCGATAAAATTTTCTCCGCCCTCCTTGCTCCATGTCTCCATTCCGTTCCTGTGTCTGACCGAGATATAAAAATTTCCTGAAACTGTATTATAAAAAGTAAATACTCCTTTGAAATTTACAGAGTCAATAACTGATCTTGCGGAGTCAACTATATCATAAGGAGCAATAGTATTCCTTAAATATAAAGCCACGGTGTCTTTCATATTCATTCTTCCCGTAGCCTGATCATAAAATCCCTGTATGATCACATTTGAATTTATCACAAGCGGCATGTCAAATTTAAAAGTTCGGTAACTGAATATACCGGGCGGCATTGTCAGCTCCAGTGTCTTTGTACCGTTTGTTTTGACCTCTGTCATTGTGGGATTAGTTGCTCCCCATGAGATCAGAGTATTTCCGTTAGTGAGCCTTTGCACTGAACCCATTGCGAAACCGAAAATGTCCGGTGTGTTTCTGTACTGCCATACCAGTGTAGCTGTCTTAGTCTGTTCGTTGAGAGCATACTCTACCGCTCTTGAAAAAGGTGGAGAGTGATAATTACCATTATCATATAAAGTAATATTTCCGTTTGGAATACGTCTTATGCAGTGCTGATAGCTGAATCCGATCGGATCATTTGTAAAAGTAAATTGATTGTGAATTCCTCCAAGACGCCAGACGATGCTGCCGGTGCTTCTGTCTATTTTCATGATCTCACTAAAATGACGTGATGAGATCATAATGTTTCCGTCAGTATCCATCTCTATAGCGTTTCCATGTATGTAATCAACCCTTGATGCTGTAAGATTTTCATGTACTGCATCTGTGATCTGTACATGATCCCAGCTGCGCCATTGGAATACAACGTTTTTATTTTGATCTATCTCCTGAATGATCAGGCCAATGACCGTCGCGTTCGGATATCCTCCCGGAACTATCAGACTCATGTTAACGATCTGCGGATCATATGCCATTAATAACGCGTGACCATTTGGAAGAAGCCTGAGTTCATGCAGGTCAGTCGTATAACCGTTCCCACAATAGAAGCTGTCGATTATGGTATAGTGATCATTCATCGCGTAATACTTATGCTTCGTTCCGTAATTATCATAGTATGTTAAGTTTCCGTTTGGTTGCTTTTGAAAGTCAAATACATAGTCAGTAGGTGTAACATCTCTTGAATAATATGTTGACCCGTTCTTGTTAAGTATGAACAAATAGGGAGTATAAGGGATCTTTTCATCATATGGAAAATTTGTCATGAACAAATATCCCGGTGACGGGTTGTTTGAAACTGTAACCGTGATCTGGGGAAAACCATTAGTTTCCCTTGGACTAAGCATGCTTTTTATTGATAAAGGACCGAACTCTTCCATTCTGAATTTATCAAGATCAAATTCAGGCTGAGCTGACTGAGTGTGAAATGAAAATGACATATTGTTATTTAAAACTGTAGTTGTTCTTAAATTACTCATCATTACATTTACTTCTTCGTTATACTGATATGGCTGATCAGGTTTGAAAATTAATTTCTTGCCATCTTCGGCTAGTATCACCTTTCCTTTATGATCTCCGCTTAATGATCCGGTAATTTTTATCAGCGAAGTGAGATCAGAGCTTTTTATTGCTTCATCGAAACCGATTATGATGTTGTTAACGGTGTTTATATACTTTGAGTTTGGAACGGGATCAGTGTAAATGATTGCGGCGCGCAGACTAAGATTAGAAATTAAAAATGAAGATGTAACTAACATGATCTTCAAACAAGATGATAACGTTTGTATTTTTTTATTCATACAACTACCCTTTCTTTAATTTATTATTTAGTGTTTTTATGATATAAGCTCTTGATGAATTCCAATAAGGAAAATTCAGATTTTCAATAGCAGGAAATATTCAGTCTGGGAGTATGCATCAGGACCATGTCATAATGACCTGTATGCATAAATTGGTCGTACCTTTGGGGGGTTAACGGCTCGGTCTGAAAAAATAAATCAGTCCTGTTTTAAAAAAAATTGTAATAAAGTTTTGACAAACCTATTGTTTCAATAATATTTAGTCAAGTCATATTAATTAACTTCAATGTACACCGGATTGCCTCATCCGAAATGTAACCCTGGGGTAGAGCGGAAATAGGTCGTTGCCTCAAGGGAAATGTAACCGTAATATTTAGTAAAAAATGGTTACATTAATGAGCAAGAATTCGCGTAAAGAATATTTAATATCGATTAAGAAAAGATATGCTGCATCAAGTAAACAAGAGAGGAAAGTAATCTTGAATGAATTTTGTAGCACTTGCGGATATAACAGAAAGTATTCGATAAGAATATTAAATTCAAAAATAGAAAAGAAAAACAATGACAGACATCCAAGCAAAAAGAAATATGAGGGAGATGAATTAGAAGGTTTCTTAATCAAGACATGGAAGGCATCAAATCTTCCATGTGGAAAAAGATTAAAACCGATTATAAAAATATGGTTACCGAAGTATCTTGAGTCTGGAGAAAAATTAGGAGCAGAAACAATTAATTTATTAAACCAGATATCAGCAGCCACAATAGACAGAATTTTCAAACCGATACGACATAGATATAAAAAAAGAGGATTATGCACAACAAAACCGGGATCGATAATACGAGAATTAGTACCCATACGAACAAACCAATGGGATGAAAACAGAGCGGGATTTATGGAAGCTGATACCATAGCGCATTGCGGAGGTAGCATAGCTGGAATGTTTGTGTATTCGGTGAATATGATAGATATAGCAACGGGTTGGAGCACCCAGCGAGCAACCTGGGGCAAAGGAGAATCCGGAGTGATGGATTGTCTTCAAAGTATGGAATCAAGCTTACCGTTTAAGATCAGAGGCTTTGATTGTGACAATGGAGGTGAATTTTTAAATTGGGAGATGTTAAAATATTTTAAACATCGAAAATTTCCAGTTGAATATACCAGATCTCGAGCATATCATAAAAATGATAATGCACATATAGAAGGAAAAAACTGGACACTTATAAGACAATACTTTG
>JBDTLQ010000135.1:0-7844 GCA_039934715.1 Ignavibacteria bacterium
GGGTGCGTAAAAAAGCCAAAGATTTATTACAAATGTTCTATTTAAATTAAGAAATTTAATCTTTGTGGTCTTTGCGTTCTTGCGGTTAAAATCTACGTTTGATTCTTATACTAACGTTTTGGACAGATGTCATTTTGCCATTGAAAAGCAATATTTAATAAGTTGAAATAATGATTAAAAGATTTTATCTTGAAAACAAAAAATTATTAAATTTTTCAAAATAAACTAAATAATTTTGAAAATTATTTAGTTTTTTATTTTCACATTTCTCTGACTAAATGAACGATCACTTATCAAGAGAATAACAATGATGAGACGCACAAACTAAATTAATTAATTGAATTTACTATTCCATTTCATGCTCTTATGAATAAACCAAGCCTCAACGGTAATACAAAACTTTCCAAAAACGGCTTTTCTGAGATCCCGGACTCAAAGGATAATTTAAGAAATTACCTCAGCATCCTCCGGGGCAACATAATACCTATAATACTAATTACACTCGTCAGTATAATCATCACAATAGTGTACGTTGTCTATGCCAAAGATATATACAAATCCTCCGCTACAATTAAGATCAACAGACCCCAGGGCAGTGTCTTAAGTTCAAACCTGATCCCGGAATTCCAGGACTTTATTACAGACCGCTATATTTCAAATGAAATTGAAGTACTGAAAAGTTACAAAATCAGAGAAAGCGTTGCTACAAATCTGCTCGATACTTTCAAAGCGACCCAGGATTATGATAAGTTTTACTATATTTTTAATCAAACGAGCGAGAATCAGTCAACATTGGTTTCTGTAGCAACTTTAGCCGATATCTTATCGACCATTGTAAAGATTGATCAGAAAAGAGGTCTGGATGTGGTGGATATTGTAGTAGAAAGTCCCGCGAAGTATGAGGCCATGCTTGCAGCGAATCTTTATTCTAAGGTCTATCAGAATTTCAGCCTGGACCTTTCACGTGAAGAACTGACAAACCTTACAAGATATCTTAAAGAAGAAAAGGAAAATAAGTTCAAAGAGCTTACGAATGCGGAAAATGATATTGAGGTTTATCAGCATAACGGCGGACTGATCCTTCTTGACGCGCAGGTGAAAAATCTTGTTGAGAATATTTCCCAGCTCGAAGCTCAGAAAAATGCCGCAAGCATTGAATTGAACTCCAAAGAAAAAGAATATTATAGTTTAAGCCAAGAGATCGAAAGAATTGATCCGACACTTATTGACTATCTGAAAGGAAAGGTTGATGAGCTTTATCTGAATGAAATTCAGACTGACATCGCGGAGCTTGAATCCAAAAGAGATATTGAAGCTTCAATACCGCAGGATGAGAAGCTAAAGGAAAGAACCATTAACGAATATAATAAGAAAATTGAGCCGCTGAAAAAGACACTTGAAGAAAAATATCGTTCAATAGAGTCAAGCCTTTACTCAAGCACACCCGAAGAAAGAAGAGATCTTGCGCAGAAGCTTATAGCAGCTAATGTAGGAGTTCAGACATACAGCACAAAGGTTAGCACTCTTTCAAAAATGCTTGCAAAGTATGAAGAACAATTTTCAAGACTGCCTTCACAAAGTATTGAATTTGCAAAACTTGAAAGAAATAAAAAAGCGACCGAAAAACTTTATCTGATACTCGAGGAAAAATTCCAGGAAGCAAAGATCAATGAAAGAATTAAATTAGGGACAGTCCTTGTAATTGCCCCCGGAATTGAAGCAGCCAGACCGTCAAAACCAAACAGGATGCTAATAATTTTTATGGGCGTGCTTCTCGGACTGTCGCTTAGTGTTGGTTATGCTTTTTTAAGAAATTATTTTGATCATACGGTTAAGAGTCCCGACGAGATAGAGAACAAAGGAATTGGTGTATTGTCATGGATCCCTGCAATGGATGAGCTGAAAGGAAACAATCCGCAGAATGAATTCATTGTCGCGAATAAACCAAAGTCTCCTCCGACAGAAGCATTCAAGGCATTAAGGACAAGAGTACAGTATGCAAAACTTGAAGAGACACCGATCAAAACGATATTGCTGACAAGCTCAGTTCCCGCGGAAGGGAAGACAACTATCTCATTGAATCTCGCAGGCAGTCTTGCTCAGATGGATAAAAAAGTTTTACTCCTTGATTGCGATCTTAGAAAACCCAGGATCCATAACATATTCGAGCTTGACAGGTATCCGGGATTAAGTGATTATTTATTTTCAAACGCTTCACTCGAAGAGATTATCAAGAAGACAAAATTAGAAAATTTAGATGTGATCACAAGCGGTACGATCCCTCCAAATCCGTCCGAACTTCTTTCATCAAAGCAAATGAAAATATTTATCGATAAGATGAAGACTATTTATGATTTTATTATAATTGATTCCCCGCCGTTCATTTCTGTTACAGACGCGGAAATATTGTTCAGGATAGCAGACGGGACCATACTTGTTCTCAGAGCAGGAAAAACCCCAGCTGATGCGTTCTACAGGACATGTGAAAAGCTTATGCACATTGATTCACATAATTTCTTAGGTGTTGTATTCAATAACTTCAGCTACAAGAGTGCTTACGGATATTATTACAATTACTACTACTACTATACAAGACCTGAAGATAATCTGAAAAAGAATGGTGTTGCTTCATCAAAAGATGTGAAGCACACTTAATAATAAATTAATACAAAATATATATTTTCTCATTCCAAATACCTATTAATCAGCAGAAGGGAATTATTTGAATTTAAGAAACAAAGTAATTGAAAATAAATTTACCGTAGGAATAATAGGCCTTGGTTACGTCGGGCTGCCCTTAGCACTTGAGTTTGCAAACAAGGGAATTAAGGTTCTTGGATTTGATCTCGATAAATTTAAGATAAACAAGATATTAAAAGAGAAAAGTTCTTATATAAAACATATACCTTCGGAAAAAATAAAAAATGCAGTCGATAAAAGGACCCTGACTGCGACTACAGATTTTGAAAGGCTACCCGAAGCGGATGCAATAATCATCTGCGTCCCCACTCCGTTAAACGTAAATCGTGAACCCGACATGAGCTATGTAGTGAATACTGCAGAGACCATCGGAAAGTATTTGCGGAAAGGACAATTCATTTCTCTTGAAAGCACAACATACCCGGGGACCACTGATGAGATACTTCTTAAGATATTTGAAGACAAAGGATTCAAAGCAGGAAAAGATTTCTATTTATGCTTTTCTCCTGAACGTGAAGATCCAAACAACGAAAAATATTCCACCGCGACAATTCCAAAAGTTATAGGCGGTGTTACAAAAGAATGCCTTGAAATAGGAAAGCTTATTTATGAAAAAGTAATTGTAAAAGTTGTTCCCGTTTCATCAACAAAGGCTGCCGAGTCAACAAAGCTTCTTGAAAATATTTTCAGGTCGATCAATATCGCGCTTGTCAATGAACTTAAGGTTGTGTTTGACAGAATGGGAATTGATGTGTGGGAAGTCATTGAAGCCGCTTCGACAAAACCATTCGGTTATACTCCATTCTATCCGGGACCCGGACTTGGAGGACACTGCATTCCAATCGATCCTTTTTATCTTACATGGAAGGCAAGAGAATATGAGATCTCGACAAAGTTCATTGAACTCGCCGGAGAAATAAATACTGCAATGCCTGAGTATGTCGTCAGTAAAGTTTCTCATGCATTGAATGAAAATAAAAAATGTCTTAACGGTTCAAAGATACTTCTTCTGGGATTGTCATATAAAAAAGATATAGATGATCTTCGCGAATCCCCTTCTCTTAAGCTCATCGAGCTGCTGCAGGATGAAGGAGCGATAGTGGATTACAGTGACGAATATGTTACGATGATACCCAAGCTTAGAAAGTATGAATTCAATAAAAAGTCTGTATCGATCACAAAGGCAAACATCGCGAAGTATGACCTGGTATTGTTATCAACTGACCATTCCTATTACGATTATAAATTAATATTTGAAAATGCAAAGATAATCGTCGATTCACGAAACGCGTTCAGAAAATTCAAGGGAAAAAAATTATACAAAGCATAATACGATAATGAGTGATTCTAATATAGCAGTCATCGGATGCGGTAACTGGGGGATGAACCATGTAAGGACCGCTCATAAATTGTTTGGAGAAAAACTAAAGTACTGTTCCGACAGTTTTGCAGACAGCGAAAAAAAGGTTAAGGCGATCTCGGACAAAATAATTTTCACACAGGATATAAATGACATTATAAACGATGAGAGCGTCAATGCGGTGATCGTTTCAACTCCCGCGGAGACTCATTTTGAAATCGCGAGGTCCCTTGTTCTTGCAGGTAAAAATGTACTGGTCGAAAAGCCAATAACCCTGAATTCCGATGAAGCAAAAATTCTTGACAAGCTCGCAAATGAAAGAGGACTGGTATTAATGGTAGGTCATTTACTGTTATTTCATCCGGCTATACTTAAGATCAAAGAATTTCTGAATGAAGGTAAGCTTGGAAAGCTTCAGTACATTTACAGCAACCGTCTGAATCTTGGTACAATACGAAATGAAGAGAACATATTATGGAGCTTCGCGCCGCATGACATTTCCGTGATACAGTTTTTTATTGAAGATGTTCCTGAAGAAGTAACAGCTACCGGCGCGATCTTTGTACAGGATAATATACAGGATACAACGCTTACTTATCTTAAATTTAAAAATAACATACACGCGCATATTTATGTAAGCTGGCTTCATCCGTTCAAAGAGCAGAGGCTTGTAGTGATAGGAGACGAATCAATGATGGTTTTCGAAGACACACTTGCCGAAAATAAACTCAAGTTTTACAAAAAAGGATTTGAAATGATAAACGGGATCCCTGTAAAGAGGGATTCGGATTTTGAGAATATTGAATTTGATAAAGTATCCCCTCTTGAAGCCGAGCAAAAACATTTTATCGATTGCATATTGAATAATGAAACTCCACGGACCGACGGAAAGAATGCAATTGAAGTGCTTGAAACTCTTGAAAGAGCGCAAACCGAATTAGTTAAAGATTAAAAAAAATAAATGCCTGATTATAAAGTTCATCCCACTGCCATCGTAGATGACAATGTAGAAATTGGCAAAGGCACATCTATATGGCATTTCTCACATATACAGCCCGGCGTGAAGATCGGAGAGAAGTGCACGCTCGGACAAAATGTAAACGTCGCTAATAATGTATCGATAGGAAACTATTGTAAAATTCAGAACAACGTCTCTGTCTATGAAGGTGTGACCCTTGAAGATTATGTTTTCTGCGGACCTTCTATGGTCTTTACAAATATACTTCTTCCAAAATGCAAATATCCTCAGAGAGGCGCTGAGTTTTATACCAGCACTCTTGTAAAAGAAGGAGCATCGATCGGAGCCAACGCTACAATCGTGTGCGGTACTACACTTGGTAAGCATTGTCTAATTGGAGCAGGTTCTGTTGTAACAAAGGACATTCCTGATTACGCGCTTGTTGTAGGAAATCCGGGAAAGGTGATCGGCTGGGTAAGTGAAGCAGGAACCAGACTGGAATTTGATAATGACGGGATCGCGAATTGTGAGAGATCGGGCAAATGGTACAAGTTTGAAAATGATGCCGTGAAAGAGATCGGCTGAAAAGTTAAAAGTGAAAAGTGAAAAGTGAAAAGTGAAAAGTGAAAAGTGAAAAGTGAAAAGTTAAAAGTGAAAAGTGAAAAGTTAAAAGTTAAAAGTTAAAAGTTTGTCATTACTAATTTTTCCTAATTCAAAGAAAATTTAAACGAAAGGAAATATTTTTTAAAATATGAAATTAGCGATAGTAGGAACCGGCTACGTCGGATTGGTAACAGGAACATGTCTGGCAGACACTGGCAATTCAGTAATATGCGTTGACATTGATAAAGAGAAAGTAAAAAAGCTTCAGAACAATATCATGCCGATATATGAACCTGATCTTGATGCTATCTTCGAAAGAAATGTTCAGGAAGGAAGACTGAAGTTTACAACTGATCTTACTGAAGCCGCCGGCAAATCCGACATAATGTTTCTCGCGCTGCCTACGCCTCCGGGTGAAGATGGTTCGGCAGATCTTTCCTATATTCTCGGCGTTGCCAACGAACTCGGAAGCATCATAAAGGAATATAAGGTTATTGTTAATAAGAGTACAGTTCCGGTGGGAACAGCTGAAAAGGTTCGCCAGGCAATTTCAAAAAATACAAAGATTGAGTTTGATGTGGTTTCAAATCCTGAATTTTTGAGGGAAGGCCTTGCAGTGGATGATTTCATGAAGCCTGACCGCATAGTGATCGGAACAAAGTCGGAAAAGGCAAGGAAGATCATGGAGGAGTTGTTCGCTCCATTTGTAAGACAGGGCAATCCTATTGTGTTTATGGATGAGCGATCTTCGGAGCTTACAAAGTATGCATCGAATTCTTATCTCGCTACACGCATTACTTTCATGAATGAGATAGCGAACATATGCGAGAAGTTGGGGGCAAATGTTGATCTTGTAAGAATGGGAATGGGCAGTGATACTCGTATCGGAAAAAGATTTTTGTTTCCCGGTATCGGATACGGAGGCAGCTGTTTTCCAAAAGATGTGAGCGCACTGCACCGCTCATCAAAAGAGTATGGTTATGATTTTGAGCTTCTTGAATCGGTAATGAAGGTGAATGAAACTCAGAAAACCATTATCATTCCTAAGATCAAAAAATTCTTTAACAATAATCTTAAAGGAAAAAAGATCGCCTTGTGGGGACTCGCTTTTAAACCTGATACCGACGACGTAAGAGAAGCGCCTTCTCTTTATATCATTGAAAAACTTCTGGCTGAAGGGGCAAGCATTTCAGCTTACGATCCGGAAGCAATGGAAAATGTGAAAAAGATACTCGGTGATAAAATTGAATATGTAAGTGATCATTATGAAGCACTGAAGGATGCTGATGCACTTGTGATAGCGACCGAATGGTCTGTGTTCAGAACACCCGACTTTGAAAAGGTTGCAGACAATCTCAAAGCCAAAGTAATTTTCGACGGCAGAAATCTCTATGATCTGAAACAAATGGAGGAGCTCGGTTTTTATTACAGCAGCATTGGAAGAAAACTGATCAACGGATTAGATTAGAGTTGTACTTTTTAAAAAAATTAAAATAATATTTGAAATCATATGAAAGTCCCGCTACTTGATCTTAAAGCACAATACAAAACAATAAAGAATGATGTTGATGCGGCATTGATCCGTGTCGCTGAATCACAAAACCTGATACTGGGACCTGAAGTTGAAGCGCTGGAAAAAAATCTCTGCGCTTATCTTGATAGTAAGTATGCGCTTGGTGTTTCTTCAGGAACGGATGCGCTGCTGATCGCACTGATGGCTATCGATCTGAAGCCTGAAGATGAAGTGATAATCCCGACTTATTCTTTTTTTGCAACAGCGGGAGTTGTAAGCAGATTAAATGCGAACCCTGTTTTTGTTGACAGCGATCCTGTTACATTTAATCTCGATCCGGAAAAACTTAGAGCTCTCATTACAAAGAAAACAAAAGCAATAGTTCCTGTACATCTTTACGGACAGAGCTGCGAAATGGACAAGATCATGGAAATAGCAAATGAGTACGACCTGAAAGTGATCGAAGACGCTGCTCAATCCATTGGCACTCAGTATAAAGATGGACGCAAGGTCGGCAACATCGGGCACATCGGATGTTTTTCATTTTATCCCAGTAAAAATCTCGGGTGTTTCGGTGACGGCGGTCTTGTTACAACAAACGATGAAGCGCTTTATGAAAAGTTAAAGATACTCAGAGTTCACGGAGGAAAACCAAAGTATTACCACAAGATCATCGGAGGAAATTTCAGGATAGACGCATTACAGGCGGC
>JBDTLQ010000136.1:0-7827 GCA_039934715.1 Ignavibacteria bacterium
AAATCCTGCGAGTGCGTCTTTGCCGCCGCCAGCATTTCCGGGAGCACCCGGTCTTATCTTAAGTAGATCGAATGCAGCTCCAAGATCTACAAAGAACGGATCATCAGTTGGTCCGCAAAAAACTTTTCCGCCGCTGCTCGGCAGATCTTTTACTCCTTCATTCATTAATGAAGAATAATTTGACATTGAAAACGGTCCAACATAATTTGGATCCGAATGTCCCGGACCTCCTATGTATGGTGGAGGAACAGGAAGCGGTGATGATGTCCATTGCGTAACTCCATCTACAACTCTTCTTACAATATATGTTTGCTTTACATTAAGATCTGCATCGGACAAAGAAGTTACATCACCTGTGTTGTAAAGAAAAGTATTGCCGTTACCGACAATATCTGAAAATTCAAACTGATAACTTATGTGATCAATACGGTCACCTATGTTATCAATTTTAACTTCATAAAGAACATCGGTTCCGAACTTGTTAAAGTTAGGTCCACCTGCCGGTTCTTCAAGAGGATTGTAACATGCAATTATGCATATGTTACCCGGATCATCGGCAGGTCTGAACGCATAAACGTCCGTATTGTCGGCGACCGGGTCTGTGGAAATGATTGGTGCTTCCCTGTGACTTGAAGCATTTGTCCATTCAGATGTTGTGATCAGCGCAGCTCCGATCAGCAAAATTGTAAGGACAGGCAACAGATAGAATTTCTGACGCATGATTTTTCCTTTTCGTTAAGTTTGTAAAAATTGTTAGTTGAGTACTCTGAAAGTGCTACGTCGGAATTGGAAAATCGGATTTATTTTTTTTTTCATAGGAAAAAAAAAGCCCTGCTCAAAAATCGAACAGGGCTTTGATTTATTTTTGGATCTACAGTTTAAAACATAATTTTATTTTACCAATAACATTTTCCTGGAATCAACAAAATTATTTGAACCTGATACTTCTATTCTGTAATAGTAGATACCGCTTGCGAGACTTGACGCATTGAAGTTCACGGAATAATATCCCGCCGTCTGATCACCGTTAACAAGCTTTGTGATCTCTCTTCCCATCGCGTCAAAAATTGTAAGGCTTACTTTTCCATCGTAAGGAATTGAGTAATCGATCTTTGTAGCCGGGTTGAACGGGTTAGGATAATTTTGTAATAATTCAAATCTTGTCGGTACTCCGATTATAACTTCATTTGATAAATTATGATAAGTGAAGTTGCCGTTGAAGTCGACCTGTTTCAGACGATAGTGATATGTTCCACTCACTAAACCTCTGTCAACAAATGAATAGTTGTTCGGAGTTGATGTTGTTCCGTTTCCGTTCACTACTCCGACCTGCTGCCAGTCATTGGAAGCTGATCTTTCAATTTCAAATCTTGAATTGTTAACTTCGGTTGCAGTTGACCAGATCAATGAAATATCTCTGCCGGAAATTGCATATGTAAATGATGACATTTCAACAGGCAGCGGACAATCAACTTCAAATATTACGCAGACAGTCGTTGTGCAAGGATCCGTTGCGTTGTCAATTCCGGTAAAGCATACTACGTGTCTTCCTGAATCTGAGCATGACGGATCATAAGTAACATCAAATGTCGCCGTTATTCCGTTGGTTATTGTTACGGTCATGTTTGCCGGAACACCGGATACTCCTCCTGTAGTGATCTGAGAAGTCTCAGGAGCTAGCATTGAGTAGACTGCATGATAAACGTCTCCCGGTGAAACGAGAACCGGACCGACCGGGAATCCTGCAGGAATAGGACAAACATTACCCGCACCTGATGCGTCAAAGCAGAATGTCGAACAATCAAGATAGCTTACACCGTTTGAATCTACTCCGGGTCCGTAATAACCTGTTCCCGGTCTGTCAAATCTTCCGAGTGTAGCAAAATTAATTCCATCACCTGCATTAACACCAACTGTTGCAGGAGAACCAAAGAATCCTCCGATACCGCCTGAAGCGTCGCCTGTTGTCCATTGCATATCGTTGTAGCTGAAGCAGACATTATTTCCTATTCCAACAAGAGGATCTGTTCCATCAGAAATTATTACTTCGAATTCATTAAGTTTATCCGAATGTACACCATAATATCCGACTCTATCCCAGATGACAGTCATTCTGCTAGGCTCTATTTTCATCCAGACAACACCGCTCAGTGTGTCTCTTGTATCAACGTCACCAAAGAATGGTGCTACAAGTGCTGCTCCTGTGCTGGGGAAACCAAAAGGAGTGAATGTACAAAAATCTGCTCCGAAGGAAATGTTACCATTATTATTTATGAAGACTGTTGTGTATGGCGTACCATAAAGAGTAAATGTAAATGGTAATGGAATAGCAAGTGTCACATCGTCATCATTTCTCTGTAAAGGATCCGTTGGACTTGCCGGAGCGTTGCATCCAAGACCATCAAAAAGGTGAACTGAAAATGTAGCGTCCAATGGAATCTTCAGGCAAATTCCTCCTGCATTCTCACTTGGCGGACAATTTGTCATAAAAGGAATTGAGTTCTGCGTACCTACCGGTGCTCTTGGTGTATTATCCGGAATGTAAGGCGTATTTCTTTTTTCCTGATCGGAATTTTTTGTAGAATTGTTATCCTGAGCAATTGAAATATTAGCTAAAAATACTAATGTTACCAGAACACAAAATGATTTTAGTAAAGTTTTCATTGCAGATATGATTTAATTTATAAAAAGGATTATAGTATTGATGTTAGGATTATTAAATGATGTTTAGATTTACTGAACCGTGATGCGCTGAGGAGGACTCTTATTATGAAAAGAAATATTGTTCATATTCTCTTTAATTAGAATACAACTTATGAATAGAGCTTATTACAACAGTATTATTGTTGGGGAATTCATTTTAGTCCGAACAGTTTTAAATGGCAAGAGATTAATTTTTACACCCGATATAAATGGTATACAAAAGTAATCTCCCCGGTGAGAGAAGTACTATTTAAAAATAGTTGAGAATTATTTTTAATTATTTTTTCAGTAGTTTAAAAGCATGGGTCCAGCGGTTTTCCAAAATACCCGGGATACACCACAATATACACAAAGGTTCGATCGCTCTTGCAGATTCAGCTTTTCCCATGTCTTCAATTTCCCATCCGAATTCATTCAGGATAATTTTAACTTCATCTTTTGCTTCGCTGTTATTGCCGCAGATGAACATTGTAGGTTTGCCTTCTTCAAATACGGGATCGACCATAAGAGCGCTGCCGACAATGTTAAAACATTTTACAAAGTTTACATTTGGCGCAATTCTCTGAAGCCTTTCCATTAGTGAATCATCAGGACTGGTAAAAAATTTTAGCACGCCATTTTCCGGGGGTTCGTCTCTCAAAGGATTTGTAGTATCGATAACAGTTTTATTGTCCATGTTTTTAATTCCTGCCATGCCCAATACTTCTTCGGCTGCGGTGCCTTTGCACGCAAGTACAATAATGTCAGCCCATTCAGCGGTTGCAAAGAATGAGCCTGTCTTCGCCTTTCCTTCATAATCAGTGAGCTTGAAAATATCTCTTGAACCCATCATTAATTCATAACCATTTTTTATGAATCCGTCAGCAAGAGATTTCGCCACAGAGCCTGAACCCAGAATCCCGATTTTCTTTTTCATTCTATATAATAATTTTTTTTGATTTTCTTTTTTTGAATTTAATAAATACAAGCCCCGCGATCAGGATCAATGGAAGCTCCATTCCGAACAATCCGCATATTCCGGATTTATCTTTAACTGTTGCTATCATCTCAAAATCTTTTATTTTATGTTCCTTAACCGGTATGACCCATTTTACACTGTTATGATCTTTCGTATCAAGTATCGTTCCGTTTGAAGTTTTAACTTCCTTTGGAAATTCAAATGTGTATTCAAGAGTGTGATCATCCTTTATATATTCCTGTTTCAGAGTTGTATCTTTTGGAATAAAGTATCTGAAATCGTAACCGTCTTTTCCTTTTACATAACTTATCTGTACTCTTGAGAATCCCGGCGTCTCGGATAATTTATTAATGTTTTTAAAGTCCATAGTGAGTTCGATATGATTGGTCGTATCTTTGCTGTCGTCAAATTTCCTGAACTCCTTTATTACTGTATTATATGACGTATATTTTTTTCTCGCTTCAGATTCAATAAAACTATAACCATCGATCTCATCGCCGTATGGTATTTCACCCTGTGATCTCATCCAGTAATGCAGATTTATTGTGCCGGATCCGTCCTCATTTATAACTGTCTTTTGACGGACATTGAGACATCCATTTAGCGAAAGGGAAGTTAATAACAGAAACAGTATTACGTAAAGCTTATTGGTCTTGTGCATGCAAATTTATTTTTATTTTGTTTTTAAAATACTTTTTGATTGCAGATTCCTGATCAGACTTTCAGACCATGCTTTGAACCCCGGTTCATTTGTGTCCTGAAATTTATACTTTAATAGATCTATATAATTAAGAATTATAATTTCATCATTGGAGATCTCAAGCTTTAAAAGTTCGTCAAACAATAACATGAATCTGTCTTCAGAGAAATTTGTAATTGAATTCAAAAAAGACTGGTACCAAATTCTATCCTCTGAAATTTCTTTAAGAAGCTCTGAGTTAATGAGTCCATAATATTCAGTGTCATAAGATCTCAGATCTTCCGCTGCAAGAAATCTTACTCCGAAATAATCGTGGCTCATCATCTTAATCAGAGTTGCAATATTATTAAAATTTTTGTAATTCTTAAATGCATAAGCAATATCTTTACTGTAAAGTTTATAAGTTGAATTTTCAGATGCGAGCTCTCTTAAACGTTGTGATACATCAGTTATAAACGGTGCATCTGTATGATCTATAATTGGAATCGATGATTCAGTATGATCTGCAGTCAGGAACGGGGCATCATTGGTGTCAATGATTTTTATTTTTCCGAGGGCATTCACCGCAGCTGAACGAATGCGGATATTTTCATCATGAGTAAGCTGAAGTAATTCTTCCTTCCCGATAGGATTTTGTGTCTCTCCAAATAAATAGCATATGAACGCAACCTGATTGGGATTAAAGACCGGCTTTGCTCTCATTGACCGGTTATACTCTCTTAATTTTTCCGTTAGAAAATTTCCCATGGTATAACTAATTCTGAAGGCAAGATTTCTCAAAACCAGAGCTGCCCTGTGATCATCTGTATCCAGATATTTCAAAATGTATTCGGGTGTTCTCAGACTGTCTTCAACGAGCTTTCTGAATCCGTATTCCTGCCATAAAGAAAATCTGGGTTCGATGGTTTTAGCCATTATAAAATATTCGTCCTGTGTATAGTCCTTATTAGAATCCAAAGGGATCTTAAAAGTATTTCCGCTTGCCTGAGCAGGAAGGTCTTTCAGATAAAAATCATCCATCACTCCCCACATTGAAGTGTTGTTAATTGTACTGTCCAATCCTCCGACAGAATAAAAATCTTCACCGGATGCATCAAGAAAAACTCCGATGCTTCCGAATTCGCGTCTTGAATTTCCATATCCTTTTGTATTGCCCGGCTCTTTGTTGAGATAGCCGTCACGCCCGCTTTCATCAATCAGCATTCCGATGCCGTTAGCGTTGCCGGCTCCCTGAGATAAAGAGTAAGCTGAATAATTATCATTGCCTTTAACATCATACAATAATCCAAAACCAAAATCATGACCGCATCCCTGTGATACACCATCGGAGGTATAAAAATCCCAGCCGTCGTAATCTTTAAGCAGACCGACAGCGAGATGGATGCCTGCACCCTGCGCGTATTGATATGAATTATATTTATCATGACCGCTTTTATCAACAATACATCCAAGCGCATACCAGTAAGCTCCGCCCTGACCGAAAATATCCGTTGAATAAAAATCATTTCCTTCGCCTTCAATAATTAATCCGACACCACCCGCATAATAAGGCCGCAAGCCGAGTCCGTAGCCCTGAGACATTGAAACATAATGATCTTCGTATCTTCCGATATCAAGTGAACGCGCATCTATTAAATAATTATCATTACCTTTATTATCAACGATCGCTCCTACACCTTCTGTCATCCCGAAGCCCTGTGAGTATGAGTTGGCGAGATAAACATCATTTCCGTTTCTGTCAACGAGAAGACCAACACCAAAAGAAGCGGCACCTATTGAAAACTGATTCGCCTGATAAGTATCGTTACCGTTTTCATCATACAATATTCCAAGTCCGCATATTGCAGACCCCAGCGAAACATTTTTTCCTTTATATATGTCGTCTCCTTCTTTATCAAAAATAAAACCGGAAGAAAATACAGAGCCGGCGAGAGAGTAGTTTGAATTAGTAGAATAATAATCATTGCCGGAAAGATCAATGATACAGCTGAAATTATTTTTAAAAATATCTTTGCTTTCGTTGTCAATATTGTAAACGTCATCACCGCCGAGATCAATTATAAAATCAAAATGGCCGGTATAAATATTTTTCCCTTTGCCGCCTATGGCGATACGGATACCGTCTTCGTCGTAATAGTTAAGAAATTCTCCGTCAATATTTTCATTTTTAATATATTCAAAGTTATAATTTTTGTGAGCCTTGTTAAAATTTACAAACCAATGAAATACTTCATTTGCAAAAACAAAATCTTTCCATGAATTAATAAAAACGGAATTCCTGTTAACTTTGTTTAGAATGTCCAATGTTCTTTTAGAAATAGAAATTGAAGAGTCTCTCTCGTGATTAAATTTAAAAATATCCGAATTATTTCCTTCTTCACTTTCCGATCCGGCAAATATTGAAAGTAAATTTTTTCTTAAGAAACTAATTTCCTCCTCACTGAAAACTTTAAATAACTTCGCATCATTTTGCTTAACAAGTTTCAGATTTTCAATTATTGATAAGGCAACCTGGTTTAATTTGACGGGCGTTTGAATAACACCAGCTTCAGAGTATGACAAAATGTTTTTTTCATAAAAAGGAATATGCATGGAATTATTATATTCCATTGACAAGCTGGTAAAATCAAAAAATGTTTTGATCAGTAAATGGTCGAGTTCTCGGTTGGAAAGTTCAGATAAGCTATCCATCCACCCCGACGACTGCAGCGGATCCATCATCAGTCTCTGCACAACCGGCAGCAGCAGCTTCGAATCATTTCTCGGGGATTTGTCTTTATCAAAGTTGATCGGAATAGTGACATCACTTCTTGTCATTCCACGGTACGATAAAGTAAAATTAAGTATCGAATCAATACTTTGCTGTGCGGGGGATTGAGAAAAGGAAAATAGTATGAATGACAATAACAGAATATGAATGTTCAAAATTGGTTTTGTAAGTTTAGATAGTATTGTTTGATTCTTTTTAATCCCGTAGGGATTCAATATTGGTAACATGAATATGTGATACTCATCAGTCCCTTTAGGGACGAAATATGTTATTCGGGCTCCTTTAAAATTTTAATTTCGTCCCTACGGGACTAAGAAGTAAAGCTTATTCTTGTTACCAATATAAAGTCCCTACGGGACTAAGAATTTTAGCTTGCTTTTTGCTACCATGTGAAGTCCCTACGGGACTTGTTAAATAAATCTCAATATAATTCTTCTAATCCCGTAGGGATTAGATATAGGTAACACTGATGTCTAATACAGCCTCGTCCCTTTAGGGACGAAATATGTTATTCGGGCTCCTTTAGAATATATCTTTCATCAAATTCAATTTCATATGCTTTTAGAAAGGATTTATATTCTTCTATAAATGTTACTTTGCTGTGATGTTGTTCCTGATTCTTTATATAATTAATAACTTTATTTAAATGGGAATGACTATAAGAAAAAGCTCCATAACCTTCCTGCCATGCAAATT
>JBDTLQ010000137.1:0-7764 GCA_039934715.1 Ignavibacteria bacterium
GCAGCTTTCCGGAGTAATCAATATACACAGCTTTCCATTCCGTATAAAAATCATAAACTGTCCAGCCGCCTTCCCTGTGTCCGTTGCCTGTTTGCTTTACACCTCCGAAGGGCATATGAGCTTCGGCACCGATTGTAGCTCCGTTGACGTAAGTTATTCCGGCTTTAATATCCCTTATAGCAGTAAATGCATCATTGACATTATTTGTAAAAATGCTTGATGACAATCCATATTGTGTATCGTTTAAAATATTAATTGCATCAACGAGGTCTTTGCATTTAATTACCGAAAGAACCGGTCCGAAAATTTCTTCCTGCTCGATCCTCATCCCCGGCTTTACATCGGTAAATATTGTCGGCTGATAAAACCAGCCCTTTGCAAGGTCACCTTCATTCGCGTAATCACCTCCCGTGACAAGTTTTGCTTTGTCTTCATTCTTTCCCACTCCGACATAATAGTTGACGGTTTCTCTTTGTGCTTCACTGATGCATGGCCCGACATCTATGCCCTTGTCATTTCCATAACCAAGTTTAAGTTTCTTTACACGTATCACAAGTTTATCAATGAACTCATCATAGATGTCTTTATGAAGTATCAGCCTGGAAGTAGCGGTGCATCTCTGACCCGTAGTTCCGAATGCTCCCCATAAAACAGCATCAAGTGCAAGATCCTGATTGGCATCGTTCATAACTATCTGAGCATTCTTGCCCCCGAGCTCAAGCGAAACCCTTTTAAGATCCCCGCCCGCAACTTCATTGATTCTCTTACCGACTTTAGTTGAACCGGTGAATGATATAAGATCAACATCCGGATGTGAGATTATAGCTTCGCCAACGATCCTTCCTTTTCCGTGAACAATATTGATCACACCGGGAATATAATCTTTTCCCATAACCTCTCTCATCGCATTGTCAATTATTTCAACAAGCGACGTTGCTGTTTTCGGAGTAAGTTCGGCAGGTTTAAAGACACAAGTATTCCCGCAGACAAGTGCGGGGAACATTTTCCATGTGGGGATAGCCATTGGAAAATTCCACGGAGTTATAAATCCTCCGACACCGATCGGAACACGAAAGCTCAGATTCATTTTGTCCGGGAGTTCACTCGGAGCATTGATACCAAAAAGCCGTCTGCCTTCGGATGCCGCGTAGTATGCTGTATCTATTCCTTCCTGAACATCACCCTTTGTTTCAGCAAAAACTTTTCCCATCTCGCGCGTCATTTCACGGGCAAGCTCATCCTTTTTTTCAAGCATCATATCACCCACAACTTTCAGAATATCGCCGCGTCTTGGAGCCGGTACAAGCCGCCATTTCTCAAAAGCTTTTCTTGCCGCTGCCACTGCTTCATCAACATCTTCCTTATCCGACGAAGGGAATGTACCGATAAGGTCTTCGTTCCATTTCGCCGGGTTTCTGTTTTCAAATGTATTACCGCTTTTTGAATCCTGCCATTTTCCGTTTATTAAGTTCTTAAATTTTTCTGACATTTAAATATTTTTCTCCGATTGTTTAATTAATTTTTGTTAAAATACTCAATTGTAATGTTTATTGAAATCGTATTTATCGGGACTGTTTTATTAATAGTGAATGGTGAATGGTCAATAGTGAATAGTGAATGGTCAATGGTCAATTTTAAAAAAAAGTGTTTTAAGGAACTTTATAAAATTGAATCCAAAAAAATGTATTGAAAAAGAAAAACAAACTTTTATTAAATGATAATTATGACTATTTTAGAATCACTCGAAAGGGATTTAAAAAAATTTAATAATAATTAACTAAAATTTTATGAACAAGAAACTTTTCCATTTTATTGGAATGGTTTTGATGCTGAGTATTTTCATTTTCACAGACTCATACTCACAGAGCAAAACCGTATACAATTTATTTTCACTGAACGATAACAGTTCACTGATAAATACCCCCGAGCTACAAAAAGCAGTGAGTGACGCTTTAATTTTTAGTGTAAACAAGAATGAACTGCAGTCACTTTATGAAAACAGATTACCGGAAATAGTTTTGAATGTCCCGGTCTCGAGAAGTAATTTAGTAAGAGTTAACCTTTCAAGGTTTGACATACTAACGCCAGATGCAAAGATCGTTTCACGAACAGCAAGAGGTAATGAGGAAATTCCTGTAAGCAGCCTTGATCTTGCTGTGTCTTACAAAGGTAAGCTCGAAGGCATGGATAACAGCCTTGTCTCAATTACTTTTACTAAAGATGGAATGACAGGACTTCTGGTATCCGAGGCAGACAATTATATAATCGGTTCAATGAAAGACAACGCCGGAAATGAGACCGATAATATTATATTGTACAAGGAAAGTGATATGAAGATAAAAAGTACTTTTAATTGTGAGACCGAAGATAATCTTTCTTCAGAGTACCTTGAAAGAATGAGACAGATCATAATTCAAAAAATGAATGACAGATCACCAACGGATCTTTATGTTGCTGAGATCGCTATTGAGATCGACTTTCCTACATACAACACTTATGGCTCATCCATTACCAATACAACAAATTATGCATTGGCTTTGATGTCTGCAGCTTCAGCAATATATATGAAGGAAGTAAATGTAAAATTCGTTATTCCTTATTTAAGAATATGGACAACTACAGATCCTTATGACGGAACGACTTCGAACGCTTTATTAAATCAGTTCAGATCAGAATGGAATTCTAATCAGCAGTCAGTACCAAGAACACTTGCACATTTTATAACACGAAGAAGCGGAAATCTCGGCGGCATCGCGTGGTTGAATGCGCTTTGCTCAAGTCCCAGCTCAGGTTTTGGTTACGGGTTCAGCAATACAGAGGGACCGATACTTCCTTTACCGACCTATTCATGGGACGTAATGGTGGTTTGTCACGAGATCGGACATAACTTCGGCTCTAACCATACTCACAATTGCGGATGGGTAGGCGGACCGATCGATAGTTGTTACGCGACAGAAGGAGGATGTTACACAGGTCCGCCAATCGCAAGAGTCGGAACAATTATGAGCTATTGTCATCTTAACGGATCCATCAGTCTTGTAAAAGGTTTTGGTCCTCAGCCACTGGCTATCATAAGAAATAATGCCGAGAGTGCAGGATGCATGTACATCGCTAGCAGAGAGCTTGAAGTCGGATATCCAAACGGCGGAGAAACATTCAGAACCGGAAGCTCTACACAGATCTACTGGGGAACATCACTGACAGGAAATTTAAACATAGAATATTCAACAAATAACGGAGCTACATGGCAGACCGTACAAAACAATGTAAGTTCATCACCAAGAGTTTATGACTGGACTATCCCATACGTTTCAACATCACTTGAGTCAAAGCTCAGGATCATAAGCTCTTCAAATCCGAATGTCGGAGATACATGCAACGCGTCATTCAGGATCATTCTTAATGTTAATGTATTCAGCGTGCTTTCTCCTCCGTCATTATCAAGAATTGAGGTATCACCTTCTAACCCCGGTACGCAGAAGTTTGTATGGCAAAGCGGCGGCACGAATCCTACTCTTACATACAAAGTCAAAATCAGAAAACTAGGTACCTCTACCGACTATACTTTCTTAGCGGATAACAACGGACATGATACCGCGGCAACGATAAGAAAAAGTTTACTTGATTCAGTTGCAAATACCATGGGTACAACCGGCGATTCCGTGAGATGCAGCTGGAGATCATGGGGCTTTAACGGATTTGATTCATCGGCATCTAATAATAGTTACCTTTTAACATTTGTAAGAACAAAGGTCGGTATCAATGTGATATCATCTGTTGTTCCGGAGCAATTCAGCCTGGGTAATAATTATCCTAATCCATTTAACCCGGAGACAAATATCAAATTTGATATCGCGAAATCTACTCTTGCAACGTTAGTCATCTTTGATTCAAGAGGAAGAGAAATCAATACTCTCATAAATGAAAAGCTTGCGCCGGGAAGTTATCAGTATAGTTTCAATGCAATCAATCTTCCGAGCGGAGTTTATTTCTACAGACTGGTAACAACTGAGTTTTCAGAAACAAAGAGAATGATCCTTATAAAGTAAAAGTTTATTTTTCCAATCATTAAGCCCGTTGAATTAATTCACCGGGCTTTTTTTATATAAACTTTTTATACGATCAGAATTAAGAAACCAGCACGTAAAGTAAATCTTTTGCAATGTACTAAACAAAAAGAGGGAGAAGATTCCTTCATAATGAACCCTGACAGGTAAATATAAAAGACATAATCTTATATAATAAGATTATGTCTTTCACTCTTTTAATTTTCAGTTAATATAACATTAACTTCTATAATAAATATTAAGAGGGCAAAGACGTATCAAGCAAACCCTGCAAGGTGTAACTTAATAAAATCTTATTTGAATAAGATTTTTGTCTTTCCCTCTTAAAAAGTTTGCTGTAAAGATAATCTTTATTTTTATATAATAAAATACCAAGTATCTGCATTCGCATCTAAAATTCCATAAAATTCCATATTGATATAAACAATAGAGTGTTGACTTTTAAAACCATTGTGCATACGTTCAAATAAATCTAAGGAAGGATAATTTATAAAAAGTTTTTTAAACTTCTCCAACGGCTTATGACCATTAATACCTTTTCTTTTAATTGATCCCCAATAAGTTTTAATATTTTAATTTTTCAAACCCCAAACATTTATGAAAAAGATCGTAATTGTATTCGCTTTATTTATAACAATTTATTCAACACCGATGAACGCACAGGTAACACAGGAATGGGTGGCAACTTACAGCGGGACCGGATCGGGATACAACTTCCCGAAGAAAAGCGCGATTGATAAATTTGGAAATTTTATTGTCGCCGGCAACAGTGACAGTACAGATGACTATGATTACATTATCCTGAAGTACAGCCCTTACGGCAATCTTATATGGAAGCAAAGATATAACGGCACCGCCAACAGCTATGATTATCTTATAGGAATGGTACTCGACGATTCAAATAATGTATATGTCACCGGAGGAAGTGATGAAGGCATTTTAAACGGTAGTGTGAACTGGGTAACTATTAAGTATAATTCCGAAGGAATAATGAAATGGAAAAAAAGTTTAAACTGGATATACGGCGGAGTGGATGAACCTTTTGGAATGGCAATAGACAAGAATAGAAATATCTATGTAACAGGATATGGAAAAGTCACTAATGCGGAAAGAGCGATGGTAACAATTAAATATGATTCTAATGGAGATTCATTATGGACAAAAAATTATGTCTCACTTCCTCAAAGATCCAATTGGGGATATTCAGTTGTGGCGGATGATTTTCTTAATGTATATTCCTCAGGATATGGAGCGGTTCCAACCGGAAATGAAATCATAAGCATAAAATACGATGCAGCTGGAAATGAAAAATGGGTTAAGAAATGGCCAACTAATTCCGGGGACTATTTAAGACCGACTTTTTCAGCAGTTGATAAAGAAAATAATTTAATTGTTGTCGGATATAGTTATTTCTCTAATAGCTATGATATTGTTACTTTGAAATACACTGCTAATGGAGATACCTTGTGGAGTAGAATTTATAATGGAGGCAATACCGATAGGGCAAACTCTTTATTTCTTGATGAAGATTCAGATATACTGATTGCCGGTTATACGGATACAGACACATATGGAGATTATTTGATATTGAAATACGCTTCTAACGGCGACACCTTACTCTTAAAAAAAATAAATGGAGAAGATCCGGGAAGCAGTGATGAAGCATTTGCAATTATTTCTGATAGTCTTAAGAACATTTACGTCACCGGATACTCGCAATCAATGTCCTTTAATTATGATTATCTGACATTAAAGTTATCAAAAGAAGGAAACAGTTTATGGTCTAAAGTTTACAGGACATCTCACGATAATTTTTCATATTGCCTAAACTTGGATCATTCTAAGAGCATTTATATTTCCGGGGAAGCAGAACAAAACGGTGGAAACACTGCAATAGCTTCAGTTAAATATTCACAAATGACTGGAATGCTGTATGCAAAAGATGAAGTGATTGAGAATTTTGAATTGAGTAACTATCCTAATCCGTTTAATCCGAATACACTAATAAGTTTCCGCATTTTGTCTAACAGTTTAATAAAATTACGCATTTCTGATGTTTTAGGAAGAGAAGTTGAGACCTTGATGGATGAATACAAATTGAAGGGTGAATATAAAATTAATTTCAATAGTTATAACTATCCGAGTGGCATTTATTTCTATTCATTATTCTCAAACGGGACAATAGTAAAAACTAATAGAATGCTTATAATCAAATAACAGTATTTTGATCAGAGCACCCTAATAAATATTATGAGGGCAAAGACGTATCAAGCAAACCCTGCAAGGTATAACATAAAGAAATCTTATTGAGATGAGATCTTGTCTTTCCCTCTTTTCATTTGGAAAAACATTTTAATAAACTTTAAAATAAAAAAAATGAAAACAAAAATTGAATATCCGAAAAACGGAATGTTAACAAAGTCTGAAATGTATTGGCTGCTAATAATTATAACTCTTGTGTTTTTCAATTATTCCGAAGCACAAACTTATTTAACCGATGGACAGCTAGTTCCTGTTTTCTCTCCTACGGAAACAAGCATAACCAACCGAAGGGTTTACTGGGATGTTGCCGAAATAAATAATTCAAACAACAGGCTTGATATAGGAGCGGGTGTAACGCAGTATGAAGGTACTGATAACTTTGTAAACGGGAACTGGTATAAAAATGAAAATAATTCTAACTTTAATAATGAAGTTACCGGTAACAGATTTATTTATCTTGAAAATAACAGTAATACAATTACCGGTTATTTATTTAAACTCAATGACTCTACAGGTAGAAGGGATCCGGTTGTTACAAGAGGGAATGGCCAGATAGAAATTTATATTAACGGTGGCGGAACAATTGGCTCAACCATTCAAAATTTTCAGGTGAATGGTAAAATTTTAAGCATTGGGCAATTTTCAACAGATAACTATGAGGATGCAGTAATTTTATCTAGTTCAGGTGATACTGCTAAGATTTATAAAGGATTAGCAAACGGAAAACTTGATACAATTCCATACCGGTATTCTCTCCGTGATCCTTACAATGTGTATCTCGCCCAGCTTAGCAGTCAATTATATCCCTATTCAATTATTAACGGTACGACAAGTAACAAAGATGAGTTAATTTATACCGGAGAGGACTCTGTAGTAATACTGACTAACACAAACAGTAATACATTTGAACCGTGGTTATCTTTTTACATAGGTAATGAAACTTCAGACCTTAAGATCGCTGATATAAATAATGACGGCTTTAACGATATTTTAGTTTACGAGAAACTTGCAGGTTTAAAAGTTTATGTTAATAATTCAGGAACAAGTTTTTCACTTGGTTATGAACATTCGGATTACACATTTGCAGTTTCCGCTGGTGATTTTAATAAAGACGGCTGGAACGATATTGTAATAAACACCGAAGCATCTGTTGAAATATTTTTGAATACAAAATCCGGCGATTATTTTGATGATACTCCTTCCTTCGTTTACTCTAATACTGATCCTATTCCGGTTAAATTATTTTATCAGGGAAGATCAATGGTTGCGGATCTATATAATAAAGGAGGGTTAGCTCTGATATTTTCTGCTTTTCCGGATAATGTAACCTTTAACTGGAATATTGAAAATGTATGGAGGTTAAATGCTTCAGACACTGATGCTGTCCCTGCTCCCGCATATCTATTCAAAAGTTATGAGAACGATCATGGGACAT
>JBDTLQ010000138.1:0-7751 GCA_039934715.1 Ignavibacteria bacterium
GATTTAGGATAACTTAAAAAAATATCCAGCTGTAATGGTGAATTTCCGGAAACAAAGGTATAAACTAAAGCTCCTTTTTCATCTAACCATTTCTTCCTTTTTTCCTCATTAAACAGATTTTCAACAGGTTCGGGTATTCTAGGCACAAGATTGTATTTACCGGTTATATCAACTAATTTTTCTAAGTTTTCCTTTTCAAATGAAATTGATATATCTAAATCATAAGTGGCTCTTTCAACGCCATGTAGAACACAGGCAACTCCTCCGCAAATAATGTATTTAATGTTTGCTTTTGAAAGAGCTTTTATTAATGATATTAAATTTCCCGTGCTTCCTCTGTTTTCAAATTTATCTTCATTCATTGCTGATCCTTACAATTACAACCCTACCTTAAGTTTTTTATTTTAAAGTATGTCTTCCGTTACTTTGACTTATCAAGATCAGTATCACTTGCATTCTTCGATCGCTGCATCGCTCTTATATAATGAATGATCGCCCATCTGTCATCTCTTGAAACCTGCTCGGCGTAGCTCGGCATTACATTCTGACCGTTTGTTATCACATGATAAATGTTTCCGTCAGGCCAGTTCGTTACTTTTGCTGAATGAAGTGTCGGAGGTTTCGGAAACAGACCGTTAAGTCTTCCGTCACCTTCACCGCCGTATCCGTGACACGGACTGCAGTAAATATTGAATCTGTCCTGACCTCTTTCAAGAATTTTTTTGCTTACCGGTATCGGATTTGATAAAAATTTTACAGCCGAATCCGGCATGCCTTTGTATTCATAAGGAAGAAATCCTTTTGCAACAGTTCCGTTCACAGGAGGACGCATACCCGCTTTGTCTGTGAAGAATTTGCTCGGACTCTGTGAATCTATCCTCGGCTGCACCCACATCCAGTCAAACGGCACAGTGCTGTATAATACATAATTAAGAATAAAATATGTTACTACCGCAGTGAGCACAGCTGTTCCGATCACCGCTCCTATGAATTTCTTTTCGAATATCGGAGTCTTTCTTTCAAGGTTTGAATCTCTGTAGTAGATCTCCTGCACATCATAAGCTCCAGTCGATAAGTATAAATTTTTTATAAATGTCTCGGTAAATTTATCATCATCTGATTTAATTACAATGCCGTACTTGTCCGAAGATACATGTTTCATAAAATCTGTATCATTCAGCGGACTGTTGATCTTAGGAAGTTTATTGAAGACAATAAGCATTCCTAAAACAGTCGCAATACCCGTCAGTAAAATCGTAGCCTCAAAAGTGATCGGAATTGATGAAGGCAGAGCAAAGAACGGCTTACCTCCGATTATATTCGGATAATCAATTCCCATCATCCATCCGATCATCAGAAGCGCAAGGAATGTTCCCGAGATACCGAACATGAATGCAAACGGACCAACCTTTGGCTGACCGAGTCCCATTGCATCATCCATTCCGTGAAGAGGGTATGGAGTATATACATCGAATTTCTCATATCCTTTTCCGGCTACCGTTGCTGCAGCTTCGATGATCTCATTCGGTGTATTGTACAATCCTGCGAGCCCGTAAAGCTTCTTGCTCCTCGGATCGGGGTCCTTTCCGGAATCGTACTTTTCTAAATTACCTAATATCTTTTTTAACATTTTATTTTTCTTTCTTTCAAAATTTTTTTCAGAACACTTTTAAATCCTAAACAAATCCTACCACTCAACTAACTCAACTAACTCAACTACTCAACTACTCAACTACTCAACAAACTCAACTACTCAACTACTCAACAAACTCTATAAACTTAACAAACTCTAATGCGCCCCGTTACTATGCGGATGCGGATGAACTGTCGGCTGCGCCCCTTCTGTAACTGCTTTAATTTCCGAAATTGAAACCAAAGGAAGTGTCTTTAAGAACAGAAGCAGGAATGTAAAGAAAAATCCAAAGCTTCCGATAAGCAATCCAAGGTCAGTAAAAGTCGGCGTGAACATTGCCCAGCTCGACGGTAAAAAGTCTCTGTGCAATGAAGTAACTATGATTACAAATCTCTCAAACCACATTCCGACATTGACTAGTATTACAAGTACAAGTGTGATTGGAATGTTTGTTCTTATTTTTTTGAACCAAAACAGCTGCGGGAAAAATACGTTGCAGCTTACCATTATCCAGTAAGCCCATGCATAAGGTCCGAATGCCCTGTTGATAAATGTGAACTGTTCGAAAGTATTTCCGCTGTACCATGCTATAAAAAATTCCATCGAATAAGCGAATCCTACCATCATACCTGTGGCAAGGAGGATCTTATTCATCTTTTCAAGATGCCCTATCGTAATGATGTGCTGCATGTTGAAAACTTTTCTTACTATGATAAGAACTGTTGCCACCATTCCGAATCCTGAGAATATGGCTCCCGCGACAAAGTAAGGCGGGAATATAGTTGTGTGCCATCCGGGAATTACCGAGACGGCGAAGTCAAAGCTAACGATCGTATGAACCGATAACACAAGAGGAGTTGAAATACCGGCGAGTATGAGATACGCTCTTTCGTATGTACTCCAGTTGCGGTTTGAGTTTGTCCATCCGAGACTCAAGACTGAGTAAATTGTTTTCTTTATTCTGCTTGTTGCTTTGTCTCTCATTGTGGCGAGATCGGGTATTAGTCCGATGCCCCAGAATAAAAATGAAATTGTAAAATAAGTTGATACCGCGAAAACGTCCCATAAAAGCGGCGACATGAAGTTCACCCAGACACCGTTTTGATTTGGCAAAGGAATAAGATATCCGGCAAGCCATGGTCGTCCTGTATGGATGATAGGAAATATACCCGCAGTCATAACAGCAAAGATCGTCATAGCTTCCGCGAATCTCGCGATGCCTGTTCTCCATCTTTGCCTGAACAAATATAAGATAGCGGAGATAAGCGTACCAGCGTGACCGATACCGATCCAGAAAACGAAGTTGATAATTCCGAAAGCCCAACCTACCGGCTGATTGTTTCCCCACATACCTATTCCAAAATAGAATGTAAGTGAAAGACAGACAGCACCAATGAGTAAAGCAGTAGATGAAATTCCGAATGCCACCCACCAGCCACGCGTTGGCTTGGTCTGTGTAGGAAGCATAATGACATCATCGATCTGCTTTAATGTCGGATTGTCTTCTACCAGAGGAAGTTCTTTGGTATAGGTTGCGTCAAGACTCAATGGTGCGCCTCCTCTTTTTCAATTTCAAAAACATTTCTTAACTTTGCTACATAGCCAATGTTTGGCTTAACTTTTATTTCCTCTAAAACCCTATATATTAAATTGTTTTTGTTCAGCTTGGAAAATTCTGATTCAGCGTCATTCTGATCTCCAAAGGAGATCGCGTTTGTATTGCATGCTTCCTGACATGCTGTTTTTACATTCGAACCTTTTACCAGTCTGTTTTCCTGAATGGCTTTTTGTCTTTCATCCATTATTCTCTGAAGGCAGAATGTGCATTTCTCCATCACACCCCTTGATCTGACAGTTACTTCCGGATTTTGCATCAGGTTAAAAGATTCTTTCTGCTGAACCGCTTCTCTGAAATGATCCCTGAAATTAAAATAATTAAACCTTCTTACTTTATAAGGACAATTGTTAGAACAATATCTTGTACCGACACATCGGTTGTAAGCCATTCCGTTTATTCCGTCCGCGCTGTGTGTTGTCGCGGCAACCGGGCATACATTTTCGCACGGAGCAAAGTCGCAGTGCTGACAGAGCATTGGCTGAAAGCTTGCTTTAGGTACTTCCGGAGTTCCGGAATAATACCTGTCGATCCTCATCCATGCCATTCCTCTGTGTTTCTTTACCTGTTCTTTGCCCACTACAGGAATGTTATTTTCTACATTACATGCAGCTATACATTCATTGCAGCCGATACATTTATTGAGATCGATCACCATTCCCCATTTGACTCCTGTATGTGTATACTGCTTATTGATACTGCCGACTTCTAATTTTTCTTCTTCAGCGGATTTATGATGTTCCTTTTTCAAAAAATCCGGATCTTCTTTATATTGTAAGTATGTTCCTTCCTGAATTATTTCTCTTCTGTACTGAATGTCTTTATAAAGCGGTTCATCAAACGCATAATAATCCTGTGTGGTAATTATTTCATATGTGCCAGCTGCCTTATCAAGCTTCACATCACTGTACATCCATGGAGACAGTGTTGGATTTTTTGTGATCAGTTTATTCGCATTGAAGCCGACATCTATTCCAACAATTCCGCAAACACTTCTTCCGTAACCCAGCTCGATCGCAATGACTCCTTCTGCCATGCCCGGCTGTACAAAAACAGGGATCTCTATTTTTCCCCCGGGAGTAGTAAGATTTATTTTATCGTTTTGTTTTAAACCTAATGCTTTAGATGTCTGGACAGATATTCCCGCATAATTATCCCATGCAACTCTCGAAACAGGTTTTGATAATTCCTGCAGCCATCCGTTGTTTGCAAATCTTCCGTCACCGAGGGATCCGTTCTTTGTCAAAAGAAGTACATAATCTCCAACGGGAGTCATCCCTGAATTATTCGATATGAATGAATCCGTTTTAAATGTCCTGGATCCGGCTGAATTGGGATCGGGATTGGTTGTTGTTATAGTCGTAGATGTTGTACTTGTACCTGATGAGGAGGATGAAGTACTTGTTGAGGTTGATGTACCTGAGGATTCCTGGGTTCTTTCTCCGGCGGTCCTAGGCGGCAAAGCAGTCACGACTCCGTCATTAAGTGCCGCGTACCATTCTTTCATAAAAACTGAATCATTCGCTGCATCTGTGAGAACTGACTGCTTCCAGTTGTTCATCACATAATCACGATACATCTGATTGTTAAATGCTTCCTTGTTCCCTTTGGTCCACGTAAGCAATATCTCTTCCTTCTGTCTTGTATTGTATAATGGAGCAATTACGGGCTGCTGCAGACTGTAAAAATCGCTTTTCGTCTGGTAGTCTCCCCACGATTCAAACATTGTATTTATTGGCAGGGCATAATTACTAAGATCGGTGGATTCATTTTCAGCTTCAGCCATTGTAATTACAAGAGGTACACTCTTCAATGCATCCGCATAACCATAATCAGAAGGTAAATTAAAAACAGGGTTTGAATCGAAGTGAATTATGGCTCCTATCTTTCCTGACTTCAGATCGTTTGATAAATTTTCAAGCTCCGCTTTTGTGCTCAGAGGAATCTGAATTACATTCGTAACATCCGTAACATAAAGTTTTGAATTCCCCAGAACCTCATTCAATAAATTTACAGCAATATGGGTTGACTCCGGAAGAGCGGAGCCCGCACTGATAAACGAACTGCCCTGGTTTTTCTTAAGATCCGAAACCAGATGATCTAAAACTTCTTCGGATAAGTGATACTTTTCCGCGAATTCTTTTAAATTATATTTGGATAATTTCGAGCTGACCCCTGAGTCAGTAGCATATCCTGAAATTTTTTGCTTTGTTATAAATTCATTCAGCAGACTCATTACAAATTCTTCAATGGAATCAGTTCTCAGTATCATTCTGTAGTCGGCATTCATACCTGTAACAGTTGCGTTTCCTTCAACTGCATAAAGTCTGTTGAATTCTTTTCCGTTAAACGCGTCCCTGTTCTCAACATACAGCCTTGATGTTTCAACTTTATTTCCTTCGGTTCCGAGGAAATCCGATTCAAGTGCAAGAATTACTTTTGCTTTATCCCACTGAACAGAGGGATATATTTTTGAGCCGTAACATTTTTCCCATGCACTTGTGCGGGGAGATTCATCGAACAATTCATATGAATAGATCTTAGTAGTTGGATATGTAGTTCTGAAGTCGTTAAACAACTTCTTTTGTGAAGGAGAGCTGATTGTATTTGTTACGATCGCAATTTCTTTTCCTGATGAGGCTGCGCTTTTTAGCTGACCCATTATCTTATCATCAACTTCTGCCCATGATATATCATTATGGCCTGACTTATTTGGACGCTCTTGTGGGTGTTGAAGTCGTTCAGGGTCATACAGGTTCATCACGCTTGCCTGTGCGATCGCGCAGATCTTTCCTTTACTTACCGGATGATCAGGGTTTCCGTCAACCTTGATGGGACGTCCTTCAATTGTCTTAATGATAATTCCGCAAGCGCTCGCACAACCTGTGCATGTTGAAGCATAGTATGTAGGATTGCCGATCGTTACTTCCTCCGGCTTCTTATTATAAGGCACTAATTCACCTTTCTCTCTGTAATTTGCGCAGCCTGAGGCAGCTACCGCGGCGGATGCTGAGAGCAGGGCAAGAAATTTTCGTCTTGAGAATTTTGAAAATGAATTAACATCCGGCGATGAGGATGCTTCTATGCTGAATTCGTTTTTCTTTTCTCTGAGAAAATCGGCGTCATTATAAAGCTCCCTGAAGCTTCTCCAGTAATTAATATCCTGCTCCTCTGTTCTTGGGATCAGGACCTCGGGTTCATTGGTGTCAATAATTTTATTACTCAAATCAATGACCTTATTATCCATTATTAACTTCTCTCGCTTTTCTCTTGACGGCATGAGGGTTTTGTGTAATTTTTATCGAACTTACTTTTTGAGACTGCTTAGTTTGAAAAAAATTAAATGGTATCTTCGATGCAGTATAGATCCCTAAGGCTACTGCCCCGGAATACAAAAAAAACTTTTTTCTTTTTATTTTTATCTTCTTCTCGACTATGTCCTTTGCTATCATTTCCAATTTTTACTTTTATCTTTTAACTTAACTTTTAACTTTTAACTTTTAACTTTTATCTGTGACAGGTCGAGCAGTTTGTAGGACCATTATTGATCACGATATTTTCTTTGCCTTTTATGATGTTCTTAATGTTCTCGTGCGGATTTCTGTGGCAATCAAGACATGCTTTCATCGTAAAATCCTTTACCTGTTCAATTTTCTCCATGTCTGCGACATTACCGTGACAGTTAGAGCAGTCTATACCTTTATTAACGTGAACACTATGATTGAAATATGCGAAATCCGGAACCCTGTGAACCCTCTGCCATTCAAGGGCTGTTCCGTTAGTGAAATGATCTTTAAGTTTTTGAATTTCGGGTGAGTCCGTTTTTACCAGTGAATGACAGTTCATGCACACTTTCGGAGAAGGAATATTTGCCTGTCTTGATTTTTCCACATCACTGTGGCAATAACGGCAGTCAATTTTTAATTCACCGGCGTGCAGTTTATGAGAGTAAGCAATAGGTTGTGTAGGCTGGTATCCAACGCCGTTTCTCTCGGCATAAGACGCGTAATAAGTAATTACAAATACAGCTAAAACAACAAAAACAAGAATGGGAATACGTACTTTAAGATTGTAATCGAGTAAAAAATTCTTCATTAAAATATTCGAATTGTAATAAACAAATATATGAAAATTCTTTTTTGATTTCTATGACTTATTTCAACTCTTATACAACTTTCTTAAAATATTTTTGTGTAAAATTATTTCAGTTGATATTAATTTTATTTTATTGTTTCAAAATTATTTTATTAGATAACCTTAAGATTAAAACACAAATAAAAAAACCGCACTACTCATGCGGTTTATATAATCTTGTTACAAATTAACTAACTAATTAACCATTAATTATTAACTGCTAACTGCTAACTGTTTAACTGTTAACTGATTCAGTTATCGTGTCCCCCTACCTTGCAGCAATCCTCAAGTTTATCATATGCCTTCACATCAGCCGGCTTATCATTTGCCTGATAGCCTGCCATAACAATGGCTCCTTCGATCTTGCTC
>JBDTLQ010000139.1:0-7700 GCA_039934715.1 Ignavibacteria bacterium
TATGACGAATTCATAAAATTAAGAATGACGGATGCAAAAACTGCGGTCGGGTCCATTTATGTTCAGGACGCCGCTTCCATCAATCAGATCTTCAGCGGGAATAGAAGTTATGCAAAGGGCTGTGTAGTGCTTCACATGCTGAGAGGCATAGTAGGAGATTCGGCATACTTCAATATTATTCGAGCTTATGCTTCAGATGCTTCAATTATTTACAAGACTGCTGTCACTGAAGATTTTCAAAACGCAGCCGAAACAGTCAGCGGACAAAATCTGGATTACTTTTTCAATGAATGGATCTATGGTGAGAACTATCCAAAGTACAATGTAAGCTGGATTGTTGAAGATCTGACCAACGGCAGGTATAAAGCTTCTATAACTATTACTCAGAATGCAAATACAAATCCGGCATACTTTACTATGCCCGTGCAGATTAAGATCTTCACGCAGACAGGTGATACACTTGTTAATGTTTTCAATGCTGCAATGTCAGAAACCTTTGATTTTATTCTTGAAAGCAAGCCAACAGATTTTGAGATCGATCCCGATGATCTTATACTAAAGGAAATACACGGCGGAAACGCTGTCCCGGTGAATTTTATACTTGGACAAAATTATCCCAATCCCTTTAACCCTGTCACAAACATAAGCTATCAGCTGGGAAAGCCGTCTTCTGTTAAGTTAATTGTCTATGACATTCTTGGACAGGAGGTCGCGTTATTGAAAAATGAAAAACAAAGAGAAGGAAACTATACTGTTGAATTTACTGGTCAATCTCTCGCATCGGGAATTTATTTTTACAAGCTTGAAGCTCTCGACTTTGAAAATTTAACGCTTCTTTATGAGGACACAAAGAAGATGATCCTTGTGAAATAAATTGAGTGTGTCTGTGTAGTGTGTAACACGATTACTAGATTTAAAGGAATAGCAGGGTCTATTGTCATACTCTCAATACTCAATACTCTTTGCTCAATGTAAAAAAGACCCGAATAATTTCTTATCCGGGTCTAGTACACATTCAATTAACTATTATAACATCAGGTAATTGAGTATTTGAACATTAAAATTAACTTACTTCTTTTGGTTCTTCTTTTTTCTCTTCTGCTTTTGGTTCTGTTTTTTCTTCAGCCTTTATTTCAGATTTAATTTCTTTCTTATCCTCATCCTTTGTTTCGGGCTTAGATTCTTTTTTATCTTCAGCTTTTGTTTCGGGCTTAGATTCTTTCTTATCTTCAGCTTTTGTTTCGGGCTTAGATTCTTTTTTATCTTCAGCTTTCGGAGCTTGCTTCACAGGAGATGTGTCCGCAGCGGCCGGTGGATGATTTATCTCTGGAACATCTTCCCCGATAATATCCTCGATCTTAAAATCGATCTGCTCAGCTTCAAAACTTCTTGTCTTTTCCTGTATATCTTTTGCGGAAAATTTCTTCGCGATCTTAAACCTCTCTATATAGTCATCTATCTCTTTCTGATCCTTATCTTTTAAATATTCGATCACCGACAATACAACTTTCTTATTAGTCTTATCAAATTCAATTATCTCCGCTTTAAGCTTATCACCCATTCTGAACTGGTCGTTGAAATTCTTGATCGGCATTGTTGAAAGCTGTGAGGCAGGAATAAATGAATCAACTTCATCGGGAAGCTCTACAATAATTCCTTTCTCAATCGGCTTTATGATCTTGCATTCAGCTTCTGTTCCAACCTTGTATTTTTCTTCAAGCTTATCCCACGGATTTGTAAGCAGCTGCTTTCTTCCGAGAGAAATTCTCTGATTGGCTACATCGACACCAAGTATCACAACTTCAAACTCATCACCTACCTTAACATATTCATTGATATCAAGAATTTTCTTTGTCCATGAAAGATCAGAGATGTGAACCAATCCGTCAACTCCTTCTTCGAGTTCGATGAATATACCGAAGTTGGTAATGTTGCAGACCTTTCCTTTGTGTTTTGTGCCGACTGGAAATTTGTCAAGAAGACTTTGCCATGGATTCGGAGTCAGCTGTTTCATTCCGAGCGACAGCTTTTTGTTATCCGTATCAATCGTAAGAATTTGAGCTTCGACAACCTGTCCCATTGAAACCATTTGTGTCGGATTGGTGATATGCTGTGTCCATGACATTTCGCTGATATGAATCAATCCTTCTATTCCTTTTTCTATTTCAATGAAAGCTCCGTACTCGGTCAGTGAAACTACTTTTCCTGACACCTTATCGCCGATCTTGAATTTATTCTGAACATCATCCCATGGATGTTTTTGAAGCTGTTTCAATCCAAGATAAACTCTTTGTTTTTCCGGATCAAATTCAAGAACAGAAACTTCGATGTTCTGATCAAGCTTAACTACATCTGAAGGATGATTTATTCTTCCCCATGACAGGTCGGTGATATGAATCAATCCGTCAAGTCCGCCCAGATCGACAAATACTCCGAAGTCAGTGATCGCTTTAACGACAGCCTTCAGTGTCATGCCTTTCTGAATTGTCTTAAGAAGTTCTTCTCTTTGTCCCGCCATTGACTCTTCGATCAGAAGCTTATGGGAAACAATTATATTTTCATTCTGATTGTTGACCTTAAGAACCTTAAAGTCCATTACCCTGCCGACATATTCATCATAATCTCTGATAGGTTTTGTATCGATCTGTGAACCCGGAAGGAATGCTGACAAACCGCTTATGTCTACAACAAATCCACCCTTGATCCTTCTTATACATTTTCCTTTTACCACTGTGCCGTTCTTCTGAGCCTCTACAATGTTATCCCACATTTTCATGGAATCAGCTTTCTTCTTTGAAAGAACAAGCTGTCCTTCTTTATCCTCTATCTTCTCTAGGAAAACTTCAATTGTATTTCCTACAATAATTTCTTCGGGATTTGAAAATTCATTCACCGAAACTCTTCCATCCGACTTTGAGCCGATATCAATTAAAACGTCATCTCCGTTTATAGCTACTATCTTACCCTTGACGAGCTCGTTTTCTTTTATGACATTAAAAGTTTTTTCATACAGGCTGAGCATTTTCTTATATTCTTCTTCATCATAATCGCTCACAAGGATCTTGATCTTATCCTTTTCTTCCTTAGCAGCCTGTTCTTTGGGTTGCTTGACATTACTTGTATTTGAATTTGTTTCAGGTGCTATTGCCTCGGCAACCTCAGTTGTTTCTGTTTCTTGCATTTAGTTTTTCTCCACATCTCCGTTAGTACCGGAGATTTTTTCCTGAAGTCTTGAATCCCAAAAGCTTCAGGGGTTTTTTAATTAATAAATCCCTTGCGGGCTTGTTTTAAAATATTTTTATGAACTTAAATTGCTTACTGATCGAGCCCGATTATTTTTCTGTATAAAAAATTAACCTGCTCTTCAATTATCATGTTAGTGGTATTTACCTCAATCGAATCCTTGGCTTTTCTCAAAGGACTTTCTTTTCTTGAGCTGTCTATCTCATCTCTTTTCTTCAGCTCAACCATTATCTTCTCTACAGGTATCTTATACCCGCTGTCCATAAAATCCTGCCTTCGTCTCGCTGCCCTTACCTTCAGATCACAAACCAAAAAAAATTTGAATTTGGCTTCCGGAAAAACGACGGTTCCAATGTCTCTGCCGTCCATTACTACATTGTTGTCCTTCGCGAATGCTCTCTGCTTCTCGACAAGAATTTTTCTCAGATCCCTGATAGCGCTTACATTGCTGACCTTGTTTGTCACTTCAAGTGTTCGTATCTGCTTTGTCACATTGTTACCATTGAGAATGAACTCCTCTCCTTCAAATGTTATCTGTGCGTTTCTCGTAAGTTCAGTTATCTTTTTCAGGTCATTTGGCTTAACATCTTTTGTAAGAAGCTCTAAAGTGATCGCCCTGTACATCGCGCCGCTGTCAATATATAAAAAATTCAGTTTCTCTGCCAATATTCTCGCTGTCGTGCTCTTTCCAGTCCCAGAGGGACCATCAATAGCTACAATGATTTTATCCATTTGATCTTAAAGTGTTTTTATCTCCTGTCTGCAATATAAATATCAATAAATATGCATTTGATACCTTGCCAAACTTTGACGTGGAAACTTAGTTAGGCAAAGTCTTAATACAATTCTCGGTAACCCTGAGGGTGATTTATTAGCGGAAATTGCTATTGAATGTATGACTCCTCAATATATTTACAGCCGAAAATATTTGTAAAGATTTTTCTAAAAATTTTTCTTTTATTCGTTTGTAAAATCGTAATTTTATTGCTGATTTTCAAGCTAAAAACTTACTGCTTCACTGTATCCTATTGTCTCCTATGTATACGACATTTTTGATTGAACACACGCTTCGCTACGAGAAGGCGAGGCGAGGGCCGCCAGCTTCGGGCAGGTATGACATGGAAGAAAACTGTTTTACGCTGATTCTTTTATATTTTCAAGTTCTTTTCAAACATAAATTATAATAACAGGAAATAACAGGTAAGAGTAAATTTATTTTAAATAGAATAAGAACAAATTTTTAAAAAAAATCTATAAGATCAGTGATAATCGGCTAAATCATCTTGGTCGGGGAAAAGAATAATTACTGAGTACAAACTGCTGTAGTCCACAATATAATGTAATGATATCGATTTCATTAATTCTATTTTAATTTTAATCCAATTAAATTAGTTTAGAAACATAACTATGCTCCGATTAATTTTTTTCATATCGTCCTTAATTATCCTTACAACAGAAATTTATCCTCAGACAAAGATCAATGCACTGGGAATTTCCGGCAACAGCTACTTTACGTCCACCGATCTTCTGAATTCCATGGTTTTAAAGAAAGACGGCAATTTCAACAAAGATCAGTTCCTCACAGACATGAAAACCATAAGGGGAAAATATAAATCCGCCGGTTTTCTTTTCGCGAGAATTTCCGAAGAGCAGATTGAATTTACAGATGACTCATCCTTTGTCGACATAAAATTAAAGGTAGAGGAGGGGAAGAAGGTTCCTATTGGTGATATTGAGATCAGCGGTGAAGTTTCCATTTCCAAAAACGAGATCTTGAAAATGTTTGATACCAGGGTTGGTGAAAATCTTAATGATAATATTCTTAACAGCGATATTCAGGAACTCCTGCTTGCTTACGAAAAGATCGGTCTTCCTTTCGCAAAGGTAAACATAAAGGATATCTCTCTTTATAGAGATGATGGTGAAGATAAATTAAAAATAAAATTAGGTGTTGTTGAGAATTCAAGGGTCAAAATTGACCAGGTCAAAATAAAGGGAAACGAAACGACAGAAGATTATGTCATTCTCCGTGAACTGCATCTCGACAAAAACAAGGTTATCAATTCACAGTCACTTCAGCAGATGAAAGAACGCCTTGACCGGCTGAATATTTTTGAATCGGTTGAAGACCCTAAGATATATACACTCACAAACAAAAAAGAATCAGGTCTGCTTATAGAAATTAAGGAAGGCAATACAAATACATTCGACGGCATTCTCGGATATGTGCCTCCTTCTTCGGGAAATGATAACGGATATTTCACGGGACTTGTAAATGTTTCATTCAGAAATCTTTTCGGCACGGGAAGAAAGCTCGAGGCAAAATATCAGCAGGAGGTAAAGGAAACCCAGGAGCTTGAGTTTAAATACTTTGAACCGTATTTTCTTAACTTCCCTCTCAACATTAATTTTGGATTTCTTCAGAGGTTACAGGATACAACCTATACAAAGAGAAGTCTTGATCTAAGGGGTGAGTTCCTTTTTTCAGATAAGTTTACGATCTCCGCCATCGGAGGATACGAACGGGTGATCCCATCGGACGTGTCAAATCCGAATTTTATCATAGCAGATTCAAGAATCTTATCTTCAGGCATCGAGATCAAATTTGACAGCAGGGATAATATATATGTACCGTCAAACGGGTTTCTTTACAGATCTTCTTATACATACGGTAGCAAGAGGATTTTCAATATAGAACAGTTTCGGCCTCTTGGCTATTCTGAAAATTATTCCATACAAAAATATTTCCTCAACCTTGATTTTTATGTTTCATTTTTAAAACGTCAGACAAATCTGATCCGGATATTCGGGGGTGAAGTGAGATCGGATAAACTTGAAGACGCTGATTACTTCAGGATCGGCGGTACCAAATACATCCGGGGCTATCGTAATGAGCAGTTCCTTGCTTCACGGCTTGCCGCTGGAAATTTTGAGTTCAGGTATTCTATATCAAGAAAAGGATTTCTATTCGGATTCTTTGATTCGGGTTATTATTTTAGACCTGCCGACGTGATAAATAATTTTCCCGAACAAAGCGGCTTTCTTTACGGATACGGAGCAGGGATCAGGCTTGAAACAGGATTAGGATTGATCGGCGTAAGTTATGCTCTGGGTAAGGATGACGGGCTGCTTGATGGGAAAATAAACTTCGGATTGATAAATGATTTTTAAAATTTCCTAGCCACGAATTAACACGAATTTAGTCGAATTAATCTCGAATTTTTTAAAAAGAGTTTAGTCTTTTCAAAATCTATTTTTAGCTTCAATTCTAAAAAAACGATGCTTGTTTGCTATAATAATATTCTTTTATATTTTAAAGAACCTTCTCCAAAATTTACTATTATTCCTAACTTTAAATTTGAAACGGATAAATAGTTCACAGTCTGCTTAATATGCTCATCAATAATGTCTGTACAACACTTTACTTCAAGTATAATTTTATTAAATACAACAAAGTCAGCAAAGAATTTATGTTTGAGCATAATTTCTTTATACTTTATTTTGTAAGCTTTTTCTCTGATAAAAAAAATATCACTTTTAAAAAATTCATACTCAATAGCATCTTTGTAAACTGATTCAAGAAATCCAGTTCCTAACTTGTTGTGAACCTCCATACATATCCCAATGATTTTATAAGATTCTTCCTTTAAAATTATTTCTGCCATATCTATTCGTTTAAAATTCGTTTAAAATTCGTGTTAATTCGTGGCGTTCAAAATTCATATTAATTTGTGGCAAAAAGGAACCGAGCTAAAATTCAGTACAAGATTATCCGCAGCGGTTCATGAACCTTATCATTTGCAAACACTATCTTTCCGATGTCACAATCACTGCACCTGCCTCTCATGCAATAAAAATTATGGAGCTGCATCAAAGCCTGTTCATCAGCAATTGAACTGATCCTTACATTGATCTGCTGCTCCATCACTCTTATAACTTCATTTGATCCGCTTTTTTGTTTTTCTTTTTTATAGAAATATTCAACACGATTCTTTAAACCTTCTTTTTCAAATGCAATTGAATAGGAGTATACAAACGGAAGAAGTACGTTCACAATTATATCTTTAACTCTTTCCGGACCAACAGATCTGAAAGTGGATCTGCTCTCCTTTCCGATATCATAATGATCTCTCCAGTAACCTGAAACTTCAATTTCCATAAATCTTCTTTCAAGACTTCTTGTTACTTCACCGGTTTCTTCAAAAATATTTATTATATCCCTGAACAGATCTTTATGTATGATCTCACACATCAAAGCCGAAGCATATGCAAGACGTAGTGTAGGAAAATTCGCCGGTCTTAAACGGAAAAAATTCCATTCGGATCTGTCCATAATTTCTTTCTGCAAATTCTCCCTTAAGACCTGCCAGTTTTTTTTTAAGCCTGTAACATATTCATCTTTAAACCTCACACCAGTCAGAAATCCTGAAAGCCCGTAAAGTATAGAATCAGCCCGG
>JBDTLQ010000140.1:0-7679 GCA_039934715.1 Ignavibacteria bacterium
CTGAATTGAAACAAGCACTTGAAGAATGCTGTCTTGTGGATAACATCCGATAAGTGCAGGATATGCAATTGATCACTTTGCGGTACAAATTCACGATATTGTATGTTAGTATAACTTTTAGTAATTTTGCTACAGTGCATAATATTTACTACTTCTTCAGCAAAATTTGAAATACTAAAAATCAAATAACTTTTTTTCACCGCAGAAATGGCGTCTGCATTTCATTCATCGATAAATATTCAGGAGGTAAAGTGCCATCAGAAGGACAAGAGTCAGGAACAGAGAAGGATCAACAAGTATTAGCTCAGTGGATAATTGAGCAAAACCGGAGTACTGCAGATGCTAATCGGAGCGCTGTCGAACTCAATGAGAGCACACTTAAACTTAAATTAGCTGAGACTCCTGAAGAACGCGAGATTAGGCTTAACCTTCAGGATAAACAAAATAAAATTCAGCTAAAACAGCTGGAGGCACAGAGCGATTTCCAGCTCAACAATGTAAAAGTTCTTCGTGAATTTCAGAACGATCAAATGAGAAATCTTCAAACGACTTTTGACATTATGTTTAAGCAGACTAAAGGCGCCGCTCTCATGTTCTATGTAAGCTTTTGGCTTGGTGTTGTTCTTGTCGCTGTTTCAGTCGCCAGCTATTTATATTTCCGTGAACCGGATAATATTCTTACGATTGCATTCTTTGGGGCAGGTGCTCTGGCAATGCTTTCATTTTTTCTGCGTGATCCCGCTGTAAAGGTTCAGCAGACTGCCGGTAAGCTTGTACAATTGCAATTCGCGATGAGGTGTCATCTCACGGAAATAGGTTACTGGGAAATATATATCGGACAGCAAAAAGAATTAGGAATTCCGATTACATTTGAAGAGCTCGAGAAGGCAAGCAAGTCCGGCTGGTCGGCGACACAATCGATCATGAAGCAGATCGATGAATCACTTGATGATCTTGGAAAGAATGATAAAGGAAGTAAGGACGATCAAAAAGGATCGTAAAAGAAAGAAGAACGGCCTTAAAATTTTTGACAAATCAGTCCGAAGTAATTTTAGGCTAATTAAAATTAATAATAATCTTAAGTTTATTTTAAAAGAATCAGCAATCCCCATTGAAATAAATTATTTAAACTTGAACTACGCATGTATGGAATTCTAAATCCGGATTTTACAACTAATTTTAAAAAGATTACCGAACTTTCTAAGTCTGATCCGGATAAAAGTTTTCTAGATATAAGATTTACAGTGGGCTGCATAATTTCCTCCCCGGTGATTAAGGATAAGGTAATTTACTTCGGTTCAACGGATAAAAATTTTTACGCGATACATTAAAAAGATCAAAAAAAAACCTCATACGATATCTTGCATGAGGTTTTCTGGAATACACTATTAATTAAATATTACTTTGTTCTGAAATTATATGACATCGATAATCTTCCGAACAAATCATTCTCTTTTCCGCTGAGAATATTCGGACCTGTTTGGAAAAATCTTTCACCCATCAATCCGTCGAGACTAAATCTGTCAACCTGCCAGCCCACACCCAAAGTGATAGTCTGATCAGGATTTGAGGCTACTAATTCCGAGAATTCAAAGGTACCTGATGATGTACCGGTTGTTGTTGCTTCGAATTTCCTGTCTATTATAGCACGAGCAAAACCAACTCTTCCCATCAGCCAGCTTGTAAGATTCCATTCCAGACCTACATTGAACTGAGGTAAAATAAGGCTGTTAACTTTACTCTCAGTTGTTGATCCGCTAGAACCTGCAGTTGTAGTTAATTTATCTGATAAATATCCACCTGATATACCACCTACGATCAATCCATCACCTGCAACAGGCATATTAATACCTATTCCTGCAAGAATTGACCATTTGCTGTATTCATTTGTCGAAGCTCCAATAAGCACGGGGCTCCTTACCGGATCCCAGTTGAAGGAGGCAAATGAAACGTAAGGAACCAATTTAACGGATCCTCCACCCATTTTGTAATATCCTCTTCCGAATACATTAAACTCAAGTCCGCCGTCATTATCAAATGTAACGGTTGGGGCTGATGTATCTTTTCTTACTGATTCATAACTGTTTTTTCTGATGGTTATAGCACCTTCAGTCCAGCTGTTTCCGGACTGTGTGGCAACTAAACCTAATGTAGCACCGAAAACACTTGAACTATTATCAAGACTTACTCCTAAACCGCCGTCACCTGAATCAAGGAATACACCTGACCACCTTGCAAAATAAGGTGCGAGCCCGAAACTCATGTTTTTCGATGTATAAGCTGCAAGTAATTTGATCGGTACGATCGGATCCGAAATACCAAGTCCGCGATATGTGGTTCTTATGTCGCCGCTAAAGATCTCACCTTCATTTTTGTTGACGATCAGACCTGCCGCCCATTGACTGCCTAATCTGAAGTTAACACCGGCATACTGATCCCTTAATACATATGTGGAATCTTTATTATCGTTAAAGGTTGAATAAGCTCCGATCTCACCGAACGCGTAATTCTTGTAAACTCCACCCCATGCAGGGTTTCTGTTCAGATCAGTTGCCGCGTCAATTAGGAACGGATTGTAACCCAGTGCTTCAAATCTTGCCTGACCGCTTGGAATTGATGTTGAAACGTTAGGCTGTGAATAAGATAAACTGGAACAAAATAGAGCTAAGGTTAATACCAGAAAAAGTAAATTAATTTTTTTCAATTTTATTTCTCCCTCTTTAGGTTTTAAAATATTTTTTAGGTTTTAAAAGAGCGTTTAATACTTTAAGTTCAATTATTTTGCAAAAGAAATTTTTCTTAAACGTAACAAATATACAAATCTATAATTTAATGTCAAATGTTAATTTTTTTCTTTAAGTTATTTTAAAAATGCAATGTTCCTTTTTATGCAAAAAGAAGCAATTATTAGGAATACATCAAAAACTTATATCCGGAAGACTTAAATAAATGTTTCAGATTTTTCAGAATTTGTTTTAGAGAAGGGATTAAATGTGAGAAGTTCAAAAAATCTCTTTTTTCATACAGAGGCTAAACTCTACGCCTATATACTGTCCGTAGTTCGGGATGATCTTGTATCCTGAGTTCTGGTATAAGCCCACAGCATTAGTTAGCTTTTTTGCTGTTTCAAGGATGCATTGTGAATGCTGCAATTCATTTGACCAGTTTTCAAGCTCCTTTAATATGCTTTTTGCGATGCCGTTTCTCCGGTACAAAGGACGTACGTACATTCTCTTGATCTCTGCGGTGTCTTCTGAATATTTCTTAATGGCACCGCACCCCGCCAGGGTATCATCAACATATGCAACAACCGCACTTTGCAGATCATCAGGAATATTAAACTGAGCATAGAATTCATGATCTTCTCCATCCATTATGCGGAGAACATTGTCAAGTTCTAACACTAATTGAAGAAAATCTTTATCAGAAGGGATTGTTCTGAGCAATTTTATTTTTGATCCTGTATTTAAAGTCATATGGGGAAATAATTGGAGATAAGCATTTCAACTTTACGCATCCTTCTTTTTTATAAAAACAGCTATAATCAAAGTAGCGGAGATACTCATGATGATCCTGTACACAGATCCTCTTACGATAAAATTTTTAAAGTTGTAATAATCTTCTGCATCCTGTCTTGTTAATTTCCCTGTGGCAACATCATTCTGAATAAATGCACTGTAGAAATTAGTATTTATAAATTCAGAGTATATATACTGGAAGGCCGGATTTAAAATTATTATAAAAAACGTTAGCATCACTCCTGTCATGAATGCTTTGCTGAATGTAATTTGTCCACCGGAGTTTTTCCTTTTTTCACGAATTGCCAGAAGATAGATCACTACTGTCAGTATAATAAAAAAGGGAGTCACGAAATAAGGATGAATACTTATGTGTGTGGAATGCAGCCCGGCCGCATACTCTATAATATTCCAGATAAATGATAGGATAACAAATATTAAGGCAAATTTGATCTCGGTTTTCATATTCCTCCAGCTGATCTTTCAATGTGTATTTACAATTTCCGGACCGCCGTTACTTTTTCTTTACAAAAAAATACATGATCTCAAGAGTTGAAAAATTCTTGGGAAAGAATTTGCTTTCCTTTTAAGTTAAGATCAAGTGTCGCGTTAGCTGCAAATCGAAGATATTTTGTCCATCTGCATTCAACGGATCTGTTGGCGGCTATCGCGTCATTGAATTTTCCTGTTCAAATTTTTGAATTAAAAATCTGAAGATAATATCACCCGGGTATTCGGGACATTACAGATCAGCCTGCGTGATCATCATAGGAATGGCCGCAAGCACAGTAACTGTTGCCAGCATCCTGATATGCAGCGCAGCTACACTTCGTACAGGCTCCGTAATAGTTATGCGAACGTTTGCTGAAAAAATTCAGAAACGATCTGAGAAAAGTACTTAACATAATGTTTCTCCTTTAAAGGTTTTTTGATAAATTAATATTTAAATAGAATTAAACAAATAAATAAAAATCTTTTGTTCATTTTACTTTCACATCTGTCCAAACGTTTGCATTGGAATCAAACGTTGGTTTTAACCGAAAGAACGCAAAGACACGCAAAGCCCTCAAATATTTCACATGGGAACAATAAGACATATAAATTTCAAAAGAGAAAAATAATTTGAACAGCAATGTTTAAAATTTAGCATAAATAAAATTAAACTGCATACAATTAAATTAAATAATTGTATAATTTAGCAGCAATAAAATCAATTTAAAATTTAAAATTGTAAATTACAAATTACGAATTTTTGATTGACGTGACCATTCACGATTCACTAAACCAACATTTCACTAAAGCATGCAAATAAAAGAATGGTTCGAGCTGCTTTCTTACGCTGCAACCATTATCGGTATTCCGCTGGCGATCTTTGTTTACTACAAGGACAAGATCAAAGAACGCAAGATCATGGAGAAGGAAGTATTGTTCACCAGCTATTCCTTATATGTTGATTATCTTAAGCTCTGCCTTGATAATCCGGGTCTCAATGTTTATAACATTTCCGGGAATGATCTTAAATTCACCGAAAAGGAAAAAAAGGAGCTGATAATCTTTGAAATACTATTCACATACCTTGAAAGTACATTTCTTTATTACAGGGAGCAATCTGACGAGATCACACGGAACCGGTGGATCGGATGGATAAGATACATTGAGGACTTTGCCGCGCAGGAAAATTTCCGCAAAGCGTGGGAGATCGCGGGAGGACAATGGGATCAGGATTTTATGAAGCTCATGAACGGAATTATCAATAAAACTTCACAAACTAAAAAGAATTAATTATGAATAAAGGAAGACTGGAAGCTTTCAGCGATGGAGTACTTGCGATAATAATTACCATTATGGTGCTTGAAATAAAAGTACCTCATGGCAGTTCCGATTTCAATTCACTGATCCCACTGCTTCCTGTAATACTCAGTTATGTATTAAGTTTTATCTATATCGGGATATACTGGAATAACCACCATCACATGCTGCAAAGTGTATCAAAGATAAGCGGAAGTGTTTTATGGGCTAACCTGCATTTGCTTTTCTGGCTTTCTCTCATTCCATTTGTCACTGCATGGATGGGAGAAAATCATTTCGCTCCCAATACACTCGCACTGTACGGCATCATACTGTTAATGGCCGCGATATCGTACACTATACTGACGCATTTCATAATCGTAACAAACGGAAAAGACTCCTTACTTGCCGGAGCGATCGGAAAAGATCTTAAAGGAAAAATTTCACTCGTATTATATCTGATCGCCATCCCCTTTACTTTTTTTGTTCCCTTTATTTCCGGAGCTATTTTTGTAGTTGTCGCTATGATCTGGCTTGTCCCCGACCGCAGAATCGAAAAAATCATTCAAAACAAATCCATTCCACGAATTGACACGAATTAATTCGGCTTAATCTAATTATCTTTTCTATTAACTATTCACCATTCACTATCCACTATCCGGTGATTTTTTGAAAAACTTTTCTTTGCAAAACTCTTAGCAACAATTGTATTTTTGTATAGTTGTGAAAATACAATTTTACAACGAGATCCAGTCCAAGATTTTAATAAAAGTCTAATTGATTTGACATACATTATTTACCAATTTTGTAAGGTCAGTTTAATAGAATGATCTTTTAATAATAAAAAAAAATCAATCATAATGAAAGGAGCAATAAAAATGAACACAAATCAACTATTCAAAAAAAGATTTTCGCCGGTCATCGCGGGAATATTTTACGGGATACTTTTCTCTGTAATTATTATTTCAGGCAATGCGGACGCACAGTGGATACAATCTTCTTACGGGATTGGTAATTCCGAACAGATGTATACTATGATCAATCACGGAACGACTGTGTATGCAGGTACAGGCGACAGCGGATTATTCCGCTCGACTAACAGCGGGGCTAACTGGACTTTTGTAAATGGTGTTCCTTCAAATGTTAATATCTGGGCATTGTATTCTGTAGGATCGACAATATTTGTTGGAACTTATGGGGATGGAATATATCGATCTACAAATAACGGGGCGAACTGGCTTCAGGTAAACGCGGGACTTACAAATTTTAACCCGAGAGGATTCATTGCAAAAGATGCTTATGTTTTCGCGGCTTGCTGGGGAGGCGGTATGTATCGTTCCGCAAATAACGGAACAGACTGGTTTCCATCAACTTCAGGTATCACCAATAGTAATATCTGGACAATGCTTACCGTCGGGCAAAACTTATTCGTGGGAAGTTATGGAGGAGGAGTGTATCGTTCATCAAACAACGGAACAAATTGGACTCAGAGCAATTCGGGTTTAACTAATACTTCGGTATATTGCTTGGTTTCAATATCTCCAAATATTTTTGCTGCTACCGGCGGGGGTGTGTTCATATCTACTAATAATGGAGATAACTGGACATTTGCAAATCAGGGAATTGTCGGCGGATCTTATGCTCTTGCCGTAAAAGGTTCAGCTCTTATTTCTGCAGGATCAGGAGGAATATTTAAAACTACAAATAACGGAGCCACATGGACTGCTTACAATCAGGGTCTGACAAATCATAACGTATATTCGATGGTTGAAAATGGTGAATATCTTCTTGCCGGAACATACGGGAGCAGCGTATTTCGCAGGCTGACGAGTGAAATCGTAAATTCAGTCAATACAATTTCAACTCAGATTCCCGACGGATACAGTATGTCTCAGAACTATCCTAATCCGTTTAATCCAAGCACCAAAATTAATTTTCAGATCCCTGGGGCAGAAGATGTTGATCTGAGAGTCTATGATGCTCTTGGAAAAGAGACTGCCCTATTGGTAAATGAAAAACTGGCTGCCGGAACCTATGAAGTTGAATACAACGCTTCGGACTTTACCAGCGGTGTTTTCTTTTATAAAATAAAGGCGGGCAATTTCACGGAAGTAAAAAAGATGATATTGGTCAAATAAAATATTCAGATCCATCAACTGATAAACCTCACAGACTCCCCATTTCCTGTGAGGTTTTTTCTTAATGCTGTTTAAATAAAATTTAATCTATTAAATAGATTTGATAAATTATTTTAGCTTTTTTATAAATCATTTTTACCACTAAGTCTCAAAGACACAAAGGAAAATTAATAAAAAAAATTATTTTATAACTAATCAAGCTCGCACTTATTTTTTTTATACATCATTTAAAAAT
>JBDTLQ010000141.1:0-7679 GCA_039934715.1 Ignavibacteria bacterium
TGTTACAACTGGTATCTAAAAAAAAAAGTACTGCTAAAAATAATTTCATTTGAAAAATTTTGATTTAGAAAAAATAAATATAACCCAGAATAACTTTTTTCTTAATGCTAATTTTATTTCATTTCATAAAAACATTTCACAAATATCTTACCACACAAGAATTTCCCCGGCCATCCTGATAATTCTTCAGAAATAAAATATTTCCTCAAAATTCAAAAATGCAATTAAGAAAAAATTTCTTTGGTGAAAAATTTATAAAAGAGCTATTTTACAATTGAAACAATGAAATTTTTCTGAGTGGGATTTTCATGCCAAATTGTTTCTTAATTTTAAAATAACCTAAACCCGATAGAAAGGAAATCATCATGAAAAAATTTTTTTATTTAATTTTTCTTTTTTTATTATTTTTCAAAATAAGTTATGCCCAGTATACTGAAAATTATGCAGCCAGCTTTAACGGATCAAGCAGTTATATTTCAGTTCCAAGTTCTGCGGGATTTAGTCCGTCAACGGCTATCTCTCTTGAATCATGGGTGTATCCTACACAATTGCTTCTTTCAACAATGGGAGTGATCGGGAAAAATTATCAGACATCTTACTTCCTCGGGATCCAGACCTCCGGGAGAGTTGTATTTTATCCGAAAGGCGGATCATCATTCAGAAGCAAAGTTACAAGCGTAATCCCTGTAAACAAATGGTCGCATATTGCGGCGACATATGACGGTACAAATACACGGATCTATATAAATGGTATTTTAGATACTTCATCAACAGCATTCACGGGTGCGATCGGTGTAAATACTGATTCACTTTTTTTCGGCGCAGACAGAGTAGGCACTCCATCACTTTTTTTTAAAGGAATGCTTGATAATGTTCGCATATGGGGAATATCCCGAACCGCTGCCCAGATCTCCCAGAATAAATCATCACCTCTTGAAATATTAAATCCGACAGGGGAATATGCAGGTTTAAAGGGAAGCTTCCAGCTTGATAATAATGCCCTGAACTATGGAGGGAGTGAATTAAATATCGGAACGGCAAGAAATGTAACTTTCGTTAACTACACAACTGATCCGGTCAACTACCTTGATTATAATAACAGTCTTGTTCTTAACGGCACTACTGATGATTTCAGTGTCAATAATAATTCCACATTTAATGTTACCAACGCCATTACGCTTGAAGCATGGATCAGAAGAGATACTACTGGTACGCAGCCTGCCGTTCAAAATATTGTCAATAAAAGCGGTGGAGCTTCAAGATATGATTATGCTTTGTTTATGCAATCTACCGGGCAACTTATTTTTGAGATCAGTTCAGGAAGCTATACTGTAAGCACTTTTCCTGTGATCACAAATTCAAGATGGACACATGTTGCAGCAACATACAACACGACAGATGGGTACGCGATAATTTATATTAACGGAGTCTATCAGACCAGTTCACTATTCACAGGACACCCCGCGGTTCCGAACAACCCGGATAAACTTTTCATTGGAGGGATCGGCGCGACATCATATGCCGCTAATAAATTCAAAGGCCAGATAGATGGAGCAAGGGTCTGGAAAGTTTTAAGAACACCCGATCAGATCAGACTAAATATGTTTAGTAATATTCGGGATATAAACCTCGCGAATTTTGATTTCGATAAGTTTGCAAACTCAACCCGCAACGGAAGTACGACAATTCTCGGAGGCGGTACCTTCGGCGGGAGTGCGCATATAAGTTCATCTCATGCAGGACTTAACAACGAGCTAAGTTCCCCAAGCCTGGGTAACAGCCTTCTTAGCTACGAGCAGAGTTATAGAGGATTTTTTGTACCCGATAATTTTTCGAATGGAATAAAAGATTCAATTTTTATTTCTGATCCGGGCAATATTACCCGTTTAAGAGCTTATGTTTTGATGACTCATACCTATACCGCAGATGTAACAATAACACTGATCTCACCGCTGGGAACATCCAGAATTTTGATGGGACTTCAGGGCAGCAGCGGAAATGATGTGATGACAATATTTACGGATGATGCGGATTCATTGGCGTCGTCAGGTCTTGATGTCAATGGTCCGGGTATCACTGCGGCATTCAGTCCTGTCATCAAACCGTTGCAGTCATTATCGGTTTTCAATGGCCAGAATAAACAGGGATGGTGGAAGATAAAATTTTCTGATAATGTTCCATCTGACAGAGGTTACGTTAATTCGTGGGGCATCGAAACCACTTCGGGTTTATACGTTAGAACTTTAAAACTGACAGCTCTCATCCAGGGATTTTATAACAGCTTATCAAATAAACTTAAAGGCGATACACTCAGAGTTTATTTAAAAAATGCATCAGCACCTTACAACAATTTAGATTCATCAAAGTCTGTTCTTGATTCATCGGGCAAAGGTAACTTTCCATTTGTCAATATTTCAAACGGAGTACCGTTTTTCATTGTAACATCCCACAGAAATTCTATTGAAACATGGAGCTCAGCGGGCTATGTTTTTTCATCTGATACTTTGTATTATGATTTTACATTAGCGGCATCGCAGGCATATGGAGCAAATCAGATACAGATAGACGCATCACCACTTGAGTTTGCAATTTACAACGGAGACGCGGACAGAAATGATCAGGTCAATCTGAATGACATTCTACTTGTGTCAAATGATGTAGTTAATTTTGTCAGCGGCTATGTAAAAACCGATATGACGGGTGATAATTCGACCAACCTTACAGACTTAATTCTGACATCCAATAACTCAAGTAATTTTGTAGTGAAGATAAGACCTTAGTTCCAAATTCAGATCTTTAATTATTAAAGGCGGCCCAATTGATTTTGCGCTGCCTTTGTTTTTTGCGGAACAAATAGACCTCGCCAAATTAATTTTGAAAGTGTTCTCAAAGACTATTCGCATACTCTTGTTCAAATAAGAGTGACTTTAAACCTATAACTCCTCCAAATCCTCTGAATGCTTCTTAGTTCAATTCTTTTAGTGCGGTCCGGACTCAGGTCCCGGAGGCAGACTCTTCCATTCGGATCATCAAATTAATCAAACTGGCATTGAGAATTAAAACAGCGAATGTTAATTTTCAAATGAAGAGTATCATCTTATATTGATCTTACACAAATGCTGAACCAATGACTGATCTACCAAACGGAAAAGTCACTTTTCTTTTCACAGATATCGAAGGCAGCACCAGGCTTGCGCAAAGATTTCAGATTAAAATGCCCGGAGCCTTGCTTATACATCATAAAATTCTGGATGAAGCGGTAGAATTTCATAAAGGTCATGTTTTTAAAATAGCGGGGGATGCCTTCTGCTGCTCGTTTGAAAACGCTGATGATGCTGTTGATGCGTCTGTCAGAATCCAGAAAAAACTTGCAGCCGAACAATGGGATGAGCTCGAAATAAAAGTCAGGATAGGAATTCACACAGGAGATGCGGAATGGAAGGGTAATGACTATACAGGTTACATAACTCTTGCTGCAACCCAGAGAATAATGTCAGTCGCATATGGAAGGCAGATATTAATTTCAGAAAGTGTATTCGATCTGTTAAAAGATATGAGGCCGGGAATTTCCTTCAGAGATCTTGGAAGCAGACGTTTAAAAGATCTTGACGATCCGTTGAAATTGTTCCAGATCGTTTCATCAGAACTTGTATCTGATTTTCCTCCTTTAAAAACTCTCGATGCGCGGCCTAATAATCTTCCATCACAGTTAACAAGTTTTGTCGGCAGGGAAAAAGAATTATCTGATGTAAAAAAATTACTATCCGGAACAAAACTTTTAACACTGCTTGGACCAGGAGGTACAGGTAAGACCCGTTTGTCACTGCAGACAGGAGCAGATGTGATTGATGATTTTGCAAACGGAGTTTGGTTTGCAGAGCTTGATTCGCTCACCAACGAACGCTTGCTTCCTCAAACCATTGCACTAGCATTGGGAGTGACCGAAGTACCAAGACAAGATCCCGAAGAAACAATTTCAGATTATCTTAGAGAAAAACAATTACTGTTAATACTCGATAACTGTGAGCATTTAATTGATGCATGTTCCCGCTTGGCTCAGAAGCTTTTGTCTAATTCATCTGAATTAAAGATCATTGCTACAAGCCGTGAAGCATTGCGGGTAAGCGGTGAGCAGATATTTCAGGTGCCTTCACTCTCATGTCCTGATCCTGATGAAATAAATTCCCCGGAGCAGCTGAAAGAATTTGAATCTGTCCGGTTATTTTTGGAAAGAGCATTATTTGCCGATCCGAATTTTAAGATCGATAGTGACAATGCGTCCGCGATCTCACACATCTGCTTTCAGCTTGAAGGAATTCCTCTTGCAATTGAACTCGCAGCCGCGAGGGTCAAAGTTTTATCACCGGAAAAAATCAATGAAAGACTAAAGGACAGGTTCAGACTTCTTATCGGAGGCAGCCGCTCTTCATTACCAAGACAGCAGACGTTGCGTGCTCTTGTTGACTGGAGCTACGATCTTCTCATTGAAAGTGAAAAAATTTTATTAAAAAGATTATCGGTATTCTCAGGCGGGTGGACACTGGAAGCTGTGGAGAATATTTGTTCAGATGATATTTTGAAAAAAGAAAATATTTTTGATCTTTTGACCGCGTTGATGGAAAAATCATTACTTACATTTGAAGCAATTTCCGAAAGATACAGAATGCTTGAAACAATAAGACAATACGGAAGAGATAAAATGAGTTCGACTGAATTAGCGCAGTTACGTTCAAAGCATTTAAAATTTTTTACAGCGTTAGGTGAAGTATCGGAAATTAAGATAACTGAACCCGATCAAAACAAATGGCTTGAGAAACTTGAACAGGATCTTCCCAACTTCAACGAGGCTTTGACATTTTCTGTCAACGAAGATGATAAAGAGTACGGATTGAGACTTGCGGGTTCATTGGGAAATTTCTGGATCAAACACGGACATATTACTTTAGGAAGACTATGGTATACTAAATTTCTGGAAGATGAAATAAATATCTCATCGTCTTATCTGGTTAAAGTGTTAAACAACGCCGCTAAGTTTGCAAGGCTTCAGGGTGATCTCAAATATGCCAAAACACTTTTGGAAGAGAGTTTGGAATTATTGACAACGCAGGATGACAAACCGGGAGAGGCAGTCACTTTAAGAGAGCTGGGAACGATCGAAATGAATAAAGGCGAGTATGAGAAAGCTCAGAAATATTATGAAGACAGTTTATCAATTTATACAGAGCTGAAAGATGAAGCTGGGATATCGTCATGCCTTAATAACCTTGGAAACAAATTCCATTTTCAGGGTGACATTAACACAGCGATAAACTTTTACGAAGAAAGTTTAAAATTAAAACGAAAGATAGGAGACAAGAGCGCGATCTCTAATTCGCTTACCAATCTTGGAATAATATTATCACAGAATGGTGATAACAAACAGGCGATATCAGTATTGGAAGAGAGCCTGCATCTTTACAGGGAGCAGGGAAATAAATCATTGATACTTGCATGCCTTTTAAATTTAAGTAATGTAATGAGATTCGAAGGACAGCTTGTGAAATCAAGATCGCTTACAGAAGAAGCATTGTTACTATCAAATGAGCTTGGGGAAAAGGCGAGAACAGCTCAGGCAATTTTGCGATTGGGACAACTTTCGGAGATGGAATGTAATGACGAAAATGCTATAAGATTATTTGAAGAAAGTCTTCTCATCAATCGTGAGCTGGGTGATAAACATGATACAGCAGTATGTTTGCATTTACTTGGAAATTTTTTTAAGAAAAAAGGAAATTATGGTGAGGCGGTAAGATATTTTAAGGAGAGCATGGAAATATTCAGAAGTGTAGGCAACAGGAAAAATGTTTTGGTGGGTCTTTTGAATCTCGGTTTGTTCGCGATCAGAGAAAAGGATTATAGGTCAGCAAAAGAATTGTACAGTGAAAGCTTAACAATATTTCAAAATGAAGGAGACAAAAATATTCTGACACCGGAAATACTTGAATTGATCGGTGAATTAAAAAAGGAAACTCTTACAGCAGAATTAACCGGTTTGATTTCCTCCATTGAAAATTGTGTACAGAACATGAACTCAGAAAATAAATTATGACGTAAGATTTTATTTTTGAAATTTACTTATATCTTAATACGATCCTGTTTCATATTGCTGAGACACAGATCCATTGTTTTTTATTCGTCCCACTCTTCAGAAGTTTGATGTAATTCTATTCTGTAAGTTGCTTCTTTAAATTTAATAACTTCCAAATAAAGATTGCTGTAATAATTTACTTTATCAATATTGAGTGCAGGCGGAAATTCAATCATCATTGATTCTCCGGGACTTCGTCAATTAGTTTGTCAATCTTAAGCTTGTTGAATCATGCAACTGATCAGACATGAGTTGGCAAGCATTAGTCCTTTGATTTTATTTTTGTTACTTTCATTAAGCGGTTTAATATTGTAAGTTTCAAACTAAAAATAAAATTGGAATCACAAAATTTATCAGAGACAAAACGTATCTGGACCGGAATAGCGATAGGTGTTGGTCTTATCATCCTGTCAGCAGGTGCATGTGCGATGGGATTTCTGATGGTTTCAGTTCTTGTATTCGGCTGTACAAAGAGTCCTCCCGAGTGGCTCTTTATGTTTGTATTCCTGGGTCTTCCAATTCCTTTGATCGCGACATCCATCGTAGTTCCTTATCTGTACATTAAAAGACAAAGAACCATTTGGATTTTATTCACACCGGTTGTAGGAGTGTTCTTAAGCGTGATAATATTTTTTACATTCTTTATTATTCTCACTCAGTATTGCTGATCATGTGTTTTTTTTTGCCACGAAACAGCACGAATGTTTATGAATTGTTCGCGAATATTTTTTCTGTGAAGTATTTTTTTAATTTAGCGGAGTAAAGTTTTAACTAATGTTTTTTTTTGCCACGTTGCCTGGAAATCAATTCTCACAAAAAATACAACCATTGACCTGTTCAGAATAAAAGGATCAAAGGAAACCTCAAGCATGTGTGAAGTAAGTATTATTTGAAAGATCACTTTAACAAAAAAACATTTTACACATTTCAAAGCCTCGTTAAGTTGGCAGATATAACGGACCTCCCGATTTTGTTTTATTTTCTGAATCGGAAAACTTTAAAACGGGATTGCAGGGAATCCCGGAATTATTTTTCTTTCAACTGCCATCAGTACTGCCAGAAGAGTATAGAAGATCAGAATGAAAAGGTAGATCCCGATTGAGCTTAACAATACCAGTCTGATATAGGAATATTCCTCGATCTGTATTCCCCGGATGATAAGCTCTACGATTGTTATACATAATTTCAATAAACCCGATCCAACTATCATTCCGGGAATTATATAAATCAGAAGGATCCAGATATCCGGCTGTCTTATACCGAGAAAAACATCCGAAATAATATCAACGATCATTATTCCGGAAAATGTATTGAAGATGACGATCAACGCCCCGGTGATGACACTGACGACCACTTTTAATTTTTCATCGTAAGTAAAATATTTATTTAGCCTGTTTAAGTCGATCATGGGTAAAATTAAATATTACTGGAGGAATACTAAAGTTAAAAGTTGATAGTTGATAGTTGATAGTTGATAGTTGATAGTTGATAGTTGAAAGTTAATAGTTGATAGTTGATAGTTGATAGTTGATAGTTGATAGTTGATAGTTGA